>JAOUPN010000030.1 GCA_029879905.1 Nitrospira sp.
AGCTGGGGCAGCGTGCCGATCGTACGCATTGCCAATATCGGATTGGCTCCGGGAGAGGCGACGCTTGATCAACTCATCGGCGACGTGAAACGCGGCATCTATATCGAAGGCCACGGGTCGTACAGCATCGATCAGCGTCGTTACAACTTCCAGTTCGGCGGCGATGCGTTCTGGCTGATCGAAAACGGACGGCGCACTCATATGCTGCGTGATGTCATCTACCATGGAATCACTCCGGAATTTTGGAACAGGTGCGACGGTATTGCGGATCGGACGTTTCGGCAGCAGCACGGATTTATTACCTGCGGTAAGGGACAGCCCGTCCAGTCCGGCTGGATGACTCATGCGGCGTCACCCGCTCGGTTTCGAAGGGTACAGGTCATCAGAGGAGAGCGAGGAACGTGAGTAGTCCGATCGTGAAGACGTGGCCGAAGATGACGAGTAGAGAAGAATTTCGTTTTCTTGCCGATCTGATCCTGACCCGTTCGTCCGGTGATGAGACGGTTGTGACCCTCAACGATCTGCGTTCAGGGACCACCAGATTTGCCAATAATCATGTCGTCCAAAACGTCGATGTCCGGCGTGGAATATTGGCGGTGACGGTCGCATACGGAAAGCGTCATGGGACTGCTTCGGCGACGGACTTTACCGCCGGGTCGGTACTGGAGACACTCGCACGAGCCGAACGGGTAGCTCGTTTCTCACCGGAAGATCCTGAGCATCTTTCACCTCCGGAACCGCAATCGTTTGCGAGGTGGGAAACTGCCAGGCCTGAGACGGTTGCGGCAGGCCCTGCGCGCCGGCTCGAATATGCGAATGAAGCCATCAGCCTCTGCCGCATGGAGAATCTTCTGTCGGCGGGGATCGTGACATCATCGGTCTGTTCGACCGGGGTTGCCTCGAATAACGGGTTATTTGGGCATGAAGCTCGGACGGAGGCGCGATTCAGCATTACGGTTCAATCGGATGATGCGACAGGGTGGAGCTCGGCAGCCCATCGCTCGATCGATCATCTGAAAATTCAAGAACGGACCTTGGCAGCTATCGACAAGGCCAAGCGTGGCTGTGAGCCGATGGAACTTCCGCCTGGGCAGTATCCTGTCGTACTCGAACCGGCTGCGGTGGCCGGGCTCTTGGCTTGGTTCATAGGGGCACTCGATGCAAAATCCTACCAGAAGGGCGTGAGCCCTTTTACTGGGCGTCTGGGAAAACGGATCCTGGACAAACGGTTGACGTTGAACAATTCCCCCGGCCATGCCGATTTGCTGGGTGTGGGATTTACGGCAGAAGGAACTCCCAGCGGACCATCAACATGGATCGATGGCGGGGTATTGAGACAGCTGACCTATGACCGATATACGGCCAGGGTGCAGGGGGTTACGACCATCCCGACGTTGGAGGCCCCTGTATTGTCAGTCACGGGGGATACGTGCGCGACCGTCAAGAATCTCATCAAACAGACCGACCATGCTATCCTTGTCTCAAACTTTTGGTATATCCGTTCCGTGAATCCCAATGATCTTACTCTAACCGGTATGACGCGGGATGGGACATTCCTGATAGAAAAGGGAGAGATCGTCGGCCCCGTGAAGAATTTTCGTTTCCATGACAGCCTGCTTCGAACCTTTCAGGATATCGGTGCTGCGACAGTTCCGCTGGAGGCGGTGACAGCAGAGACCGGGAAAATGTTGGTGCCCGCGATAGTCCTACCCAGGCTTCACTTTTCAAGCGTCACCCGGTTTTAGGCATTCGACGCCGGGTCGAGAAGTATTCCATCCGTGATGAAGGTAACGTTGCCCTCGACACGTTGCTGAAAGGAGTCATAGGCCTGCGCTCCGTTCTCCGAACCGCACCAGCGCCGGCTATACGTACGATATGGCACCGAGATGGAGGAATCTCTTGTATGAAGAGCGGGTGGCCTGATGGAAATTCCTGGAAGGCCAGTGTCGTGGGCGCGTTTTCCCTCGCGATGAATCGCGCAGAGCTTTGGAATTTACCACGCTCTTCGTCTCCGTTATCCGACCACTCGCAAAGTGCTCGATAATGCCGAGCCGTGGGCGGTAAGGAGAGTGGCTTAAAAACTCTTCGCATAATAGTCTGGGACGGGGGTATTGCTTCCTTGTGCAGCATGCAGGAGGTTCTGATAGGAAGTGGTGAAGATAGCCGCCCAGTGGTTTGTTGCTAGGCTGTGTCGGATCGTCGCTGTCTTGTCATAGTTCGAGCGAAGAGCTGATCCCTTCTTCCCCGCCTCATCAGTCCAGAGTGGTGGCTGCCATAACTCAAGACCGTATCTCTGAAGTAGAATGCCAACAGTTGCTGCGCGTAAGCGCTCGGTGTTGGGCCGCAGATCGTTGCTTGCAACAGCCCCGACAGAGCACTGGAGTAAGGAGCCGATGTGTTGTGCTGCAAGCGAAGGACTATGTGTGGTGGAGGTCGTGTCTCCGCAAGCCGGATCAATTGACATGCTGGGGAAGAGGCGAAATGCTGCTTGCGTGTCGTCGTCAAGCACATGGGGCAAGAGCCGTCGCCATGTATCAACCGAAATGACGTACGGCATGTCCGAGTCTTCGAGAGCCTGACTCTCGTGTTCATGGACATCCAGTACGGTTTTTGCGGCAGGAAGACCCGCCTTGGCAGCGGCACGCACCCAACGCAATCCTTCCTCACGGTCCTCAGGCACACCTTCGCCTTTCATATGCATAGATCCTACGCTCATCATACCGGCCGGAATCCCTCGAGTGGCTGCTTCATGAAACCACAACAATGCTTTGCTCAGTTGGCCTTGCTTGTAGTGGTAGACTCCAACATTGTATATCGATCCAGAATCACCAGCCTGAACCGCCTTGGTCCACCATTTGACCGCCTCCTCCCAATCCTTAGACACTCCGACCCCGTTGCCGTATAGTGCACCCAAGTCGCTCATCGCCTTGACATGTCCAAGTTCGGCGGCTTTCCTTAACATGTGAGCCGCCTCTTCATATCGGCCAGCAGTGGCGAGCAACGCCACGTCGCGGTACATCGCCTCCGGATCATTCTTTGCGCTCGGTGAGCAGCCGGAAACAATCAGAAACCAAATGGCAACGATTGAGCACAGCCCGCCCGTGAGTATTCTCATGAGGAACATGGTCGCCATAAACTTGAATCTCCCTAATGTGTAGTGTTAGTGGCGGTACCAAGCGCCTTTCCGTACAAGGTGTCTGAAAGGGGGGTGGGAGTCATTGCTACAATTGTTTCGGTCGCAGGCAGATCCAGCCTTCGTCACCGAAGGGGCGACCTCGTTGTACACTCATTTTGAGCAATTCCATCTCCGAGGCAGTCTGCGGGCGATTCACCTGACATATCCAATCTCGTGGTCGCTCCACAGGCCAGCCACTGAGCCACGCCGTCAGCTTAGCATCGCCATGATCACACCGCTAGAGGCTCGACCACTGCCGGCCTTCCGCTTGTGAGATCAGCTTTGCTCGGAGCGCATTGCGCTCGACGTCGCGCGTGACAGTCAGGAAATGTTCATCGGATTGGACTGAAACAATTTGAATCGACCTTGGTAGGCGGGGCCGGTTCCGGCGATCTGGTGGTGGGCATGTCAGCGTTGGGTATGTGTGACAGTGGTGCAGCGGAGGATTTCCGCCAGTTCTCCGTCATCCCGGGGCCAGAGGGGGAGATGTCAATGATTCGGCATAAGGCAATAGGCGACGATGCGGACCTTGGTTTAAGCGTTGGCCTCGGCGAGAATCTTTTCAAATACAGGGTAGTCAGCGGATGTCTCAAAGAGGGGAAGTCATCCAACATGGCCATTCAGGACGTGATAAGCGAGGTCGCCAGCGGTGCGGAGTGGACGGCGCAACATACGGGATCTTGTAATGAATCCGAGACTATTGTGCATGGAAAGATTCTCAACCCCTTTTACCGGACCCTCGACACCCCGCTCAGGGTGTTTCAGGGCATTATCGCCTCGACGGTTCCAATGGAGGCGGTGACGGCAGAGACCGGGAAAATGTTGGTGCCCGCGATGGTCCTACCACGGCTTTATTTTTCAAGCGTCACCACATTTTAGGAATTCGACTAGCGGTCGACCCACAGGGTTGTGTTCTCTAGAGAAAAACGTTGACTCTTTATTTTTGCAGGAGTAGACCAAGACAATGGTCACACAGGTGTTGCGGCCGAAGGACGTCACCTGGTTCTCGTCCTGTTTGAATCATCCGTACGTGTCGAAGATCATGGCCGCCCGACCTTCGGAGTCGAAGTTGCTTCGGTCGAGTGGGCTCAGACCGTGAGAGACACTGATCACGATTGAAAAAGGAGGTGGGGCTGAGATAGCTCCGATCCGATTGCCGGGCAATCTCTCATCTTCGACCGATATCGTCCCAGGATTATCGACGGTGTTCGATTTAGGTTAATCCTCCCGTAGTCAACCATCTCCAATTGATAGAGTGACATGATGTGTATCTCGATGGTCGGAAACAGATTCCTCAAGGTGTGCCTGTTGTGTGTGGTAGTTTGCTTGGGATGTGATGTCACGACGGTGACGGCAACCTCGCCTCATGCTGCAAAGGCGGCGGTTCCGTTATTCGACAATCTCGGCACTCTGCATCACCCTGTCACAACCGTCTCCGAGCAGGCTCAACGGTATTTTGATCAAGGTCTTCGGCTTGTGTATGGTTTTAATCATGCCGAGGCCGTTCGGGCCTTCGAAGAAGCCGCCAGACTCGACCCCTCGGCTGCTATGGCGTACTGGGGGATTGCTCTTGCCTCGGGTCCCAATATCAATGCCGCAATGACCAAGTCACAGGAGCGTCAATCGTCGGCGGCCTTGCAAAAAGCCCATGCGCACAGTGCCCATGTGAGCCCGGCAGAGCGTGCCTATATCGATGCCTTAAGCACACGGTATGGTTCCAAGGGGAGAAGCCGTAAGGCTCTCGACCAAGCATACGCGGATGCCATGCGATCGGTGTGGCGTGAGTTCCCGGACGACCCTGATGCCGGCGTGTTGTTTGCCGAGGCCATGATGGATTTGCGGCCATGGGACTTCTGGTCGGAAACAGGAAAACCGAGGCCGGGTACGGATGAAATTCTTGCGACGCTGGAGTCCGTGTTGGTGAAATTTCCTGATCATCCAGGAGCCTGTCACTATTATATCCATGCTGTTGAAGCGTCGCCGACGCCACAGCGGGCGCTCGCCTGTGCGGAACGTTTGCCTGATCTGATGCCGGGGGCAGGCCACTTGGTTCATATGCCCGCCCATGTGTATATGCGCATCGGCCGATATCACGAGTCGGTCGAGCGAAACGCACATGCGGTGTCTGTCGATCGCACGTACTTGGGCGGCGCGCATGCGTCCGGCGGCGATACCGGTAGATACTATGCGCATAATCTTCACTTCTTGTGGGCCTCCTTGGCGATGGAAGGGCGGAGAGCCGAATCGTTGAAAGTGGCGAAAGAATTAGTCATGGCATTGACTGAAGTAGAGACCGGAAAAGACACGGTGAAACGACGGTATCTTCCGACACCGCTATGGTCCATGATTCGGTTCGGGCAGTGGGATCACATGTTGCGAGAACCGGCGCCGTCCAAAGAATTGCGTCTACACCAAGGTCTATGGCGGCTGGGACGTGGATTGGCGTTGGCCGGCACCGGACGTCTGTATGGCGCAGAAGCCGAACTGACGGTGTTGGCCGGTTTGACGAAGCGTGTGGGACGTGATCGAACATCCCAGGAATCCATAGAACGAACGCTACTGAAGATCTCGGAGTGCATGCTGGCAGGAGAAGTGTCCTTGCGCCGGGAGAACAACGACAACGCGGTCAAAATGTTCAAGGAAGCCGTCGCTCTTGAAGAAGGGTTGCCGTATTCGGAGCCGCCGTATTGGCCGATTCCCGTTCGTCATTATCTGGGCGCCGCGCTCTTGGCGGCCGATCGACAAGGCGAGGCCGAAGAAGTGTACCGTACGGATCTTGCCAAGAACCCTCACAACGGGTGGGCGTTATTCGGATTGGCGCAGAGTCTTCATGCTCAGGGAAAGACATATGAGGCCGGGGAGGTGGAGCGGCAATTCAGAATGGTGTGGAGTTATGCGGATGTCACATTGTTGTCGTCTCGTTTTTGACGTACAGTTACGATCAGCGGAGGGGGCATGCGGTTTATCGTGGGAGTGATGGGGCCGGCAAAGGCCAAGAAAAAAGATCTGGACAATGCCCGGATTCTGGGAGAGCTGATCGCCAGGCGTGGGTGGGTTGTGTTGACGGGCGGCCGTGATGTCGGTGTCATGGATGCCGCATGTGAGGGAGCCAAACGAGTGGGTGGAAGTCTGACCGTCGGTATTCTCCCGACCGCAAAGGATACGGTCTCCAGGCATGTCGATGTTCCGATCATCACGGAGATGGGCAGCGGTCGCAACAATATCAATGTCCTGACCAGTCATGTCGTCGTCGTCTGTGGGCTGACAGGATCCGGTACGGTGTCGGAAGTCGCGTTAGCGGTGAAGGCCGGAAAACCTGTTGTGCTGGTGAACGCGTCTCAGGAGGATGTCGCCTTCTTTCGTAAGTTGGGGAAGCGATTGGTGGCAGCCGCCGATTCTCCGGAGGGAGCGATCGAGTTGGTCATGAAAAAGGTCGAAGGGTTCCACCGGGACGCGAGATCCACAGAGCCCGATGAATATCGCGGAATCTTGACATGACAGGTGGTGCCGCCTCCACGCGACAGTTCGCCGTTCCGAAACAGTTTCCTCCCGGTATCGTTCATCGTTACGCAGGATATCGTACGGTGTAAGGCGATACGTTTCCGAGCAACACGACTCACACGCTGGTTGAGGAGGATGTCATGACGTTGATCCGACGCTGGTTCTTATATGGTGCGGTTCTTTTCTTTGTCGTCGGTGGAACGGCAATTTTATCGCTCGGCTCAATGGGCCAGGCGGCGGAATCGGCCAAAGCCTATTTCGCCGGAGGTTGTTTCTGGTGCATGGAGGAAGCATTTGAGGCGGTCGAGGGGGTGGTGTCTGTGGCGTCCGGATATATGGGGGGAACGGTTGCCAACCCGACCTATGCTCAAGTCTCCGGCGGG
This sequence comes from Nitrospira sp., assembly GCA_029879905.1. Classification (GTDB taxonomy): domain Bacteria; phylum Nitrospirota; class Nitrospiria; order Nitrospirales; family Nitrospiraceae; genus Nitrospira_D. The sequence continues at coordinate 7,060 of JAOUPN010000030.1, forward strand.
GGAACAGGCCATGCTGAAGCGGTTGAGGTGATGTACGATCCGCAAAAAGTCAGCTATCAGGAATTGCTCGACGTGTTTTGGAGGAATATCGACCCACTGACGCCCAATGCTCAGTTCTGTGATCATGGAACTCAATATCGATCCGCCGTGTTCTATGGGACGGACGATGAAAAACGATTGGCGGAGGAATCTCGATCGGCAATCGAACGATCCAAAAAGTTTTCGCGCCCTATCGTGACGGAATTGACAAAGGGATCGACGTTCTACCAGGCAGAAAATGCACATCAAGACTACTACAAAAAAAATCCCATTCGGTATAAGTACTATAAGTTCAATTGCGGCCGTGCAAAGAGACTGGAAATCCTCTGGGGTACACCATAAGAGGACGAAGAGGGACAAAATTTGCGTGTCAAAAATGACATGGCGGTGTCAAAGAAAGGCATCATTTGAACAGGAGGTCTCAGCCGTCTTCTGTGTTTTCATGTAGTTATCGTGGCATGCCTTTTGAGTAATCCCTCATGGCCAGGGTTTTTCTGTGAATGCAGGAAATAATCAGGTCTCGCTATGGGATTCATCAATGCAACATGGAAGAATCGGTCTGTCAGGCGTTGTTTCCGCTGTGTGGTTATCCTCATTGTGTCAGGAGTGATGATCGCGGCAACGCCGGTCCATACAAAGCCGGATTTTGACGGGCCGGTTCGATACTCCTCGGATGAAATTCAGCGGGCGATTGTGTTTTACGCAAAACGCAACCGTCTGGACCCTGCCTTACTGCGCGCCGTCATCAAAACCGAATCGGGTTTTCGTCAAGATGCCGTATCGCATAAAGGCGCGATCGGATTGATGCAACTCATGCCGGAAACAGCAGCCGAGTTACGAGTCACGGATATCCATGACTCCTTGCAGAATATTCGAGGAGGATCGAAGCAACTGCGGCATCTTCTGAATCGGTACAAGGGCGACGTGCGGTTGGCTCTTGCCGCGTATAATGCAGGGGCAACACGTGTCAAGGGAGGGAAGATTCCTCGAATCCGAGAAACCCGCTCCTACGTAAAGAAGGTCCTGAGCCATTACGACAAATACGGAGGAGGTCGACGGTGTCAAGGTACCGTCGATGGAACAGCATGCAAGGCTAGTCGAGGTGTTCAGACAATCGGGCAAGAACAGGGCGAGTCGAAGGGGGAGAGATAAGGGATTGAGCGTTACGATTTGGTTTTCATGATCAATGCCCGCAGCCGTTCCCGCTGGGCCGGTCGGATCGCGATAAATTCGAGCCCAAACCGTTCACCGTCAACCCACCGCACCACGCTTTGCTCGACGCGGAGCGGCCATTTATAGTCCGAGAGAAATAGAGAGAGCTTGAAGACCATTCCTACTCGAACTTCGATTAGGGAGGTCGCACGGCAGCCGGTTGTTGATACATCCAGTATTGTGGCCTCGCCTTCGAAATCATCATCGCCGAAGAAAAACAGGCGGCAGGTCAGGTGAATCCGTCTCCCTTGCCGTTCCTCAATCGTGACCTTCCCGTTGTTGGTGTGGACTCGTGTTGTTCCAAATGTTTCTGTTCCCGTCGTACGGCTTCCCATACTGACAAGTGTAGCAGCTGAGCTGAGAATAGCATCCCCTAATAGCAGTACTGCGAAAGGGGCAGTACGGGTGGGATCTTGACGAAAATCGGCTTGTCTGCGAAAAGAGGTTCACCACGTATGAAAGGGATATGATGAAACAACGAAGGGTTAGCCGGAGATTGACGGAATTGGCACAATCGGAAATTCGGGCGATGACGCAAGCTTGCGTCAATGCGAAGGGTCTCAATATGGCGCAAGGCGTCTGTGACACGCCGGTACCTCCCGCCGTACTTCATGCGGCCCAACGGGCGATTCAAGACGGCCGTAACGTCTATACGCGGTTTGACGGATTACCGGAATTGCGCAAGGCTCTGGCAGGGAAGCTGGCCCGCTATAACGGGATCAAGGCGGATCCCGAAACAGAGATCGTCGTCAGCGCCGGAGCGACCGGCGCTTTTCATTGTACGTGCGAAGCCTTGCTGGATCCCGGCGACGAAGTCATGCTGTTTGAGCCCTATTACCAGTATCACGTCAGCGCCTTGCGGGCGGTCGAGGCCGTGCCGGTGATTGTGAAGTTGGGAACCCCGGAATGGACGTTCAGTCTCTCTCAGCTGGAGCAGGCCGTGACGTCGAACACGAAGGCCATCGTCGTCAATTCGCCGGGGAATCCGTCCGGTAAGGTCTTTACGCGAGAGGAATTGGATATTGTCGCGGAATTCGCCCGTCGGCAAAATCTCTTTGTCTTCACGGACGAAATCTATGAATATTTCCTTTACGATGGACGAACCCATGTGAGTATGGCCACGTTGCCGGATATGGCCGAACGGACCATTACCATCGGCGGATATTCAAAAACGTTCAGTGTCACGGGTTGGCGTATCGGGTATACGGTTGCGGCCCAGCCATGGTCGCATGCCATCGGTGCCGTCAATGATCTGCTGTATGTCTGTGCTCCGGCTCCGCTTCAGATGGGAGTGGCGGATGGGATTCTGGAACTTCCGGAAGATTTCTACCGCGACCTTGCGCGCTCGTATCAGCGGAAGCGAGATCGATTTTGCCGTGCCTTGGACGAGGCCGGATTGTCTCCCTCGATCCCTCATGGCGCCTACTATGTCCTTGCGGATGCTTCCAGATTACCTGGTTCTACCGGGAAGGCGCGGGCCATGTATCTCTTGGAAAAAACGGGAGTAGCCGGTGTACCGGGTGAAGCCTTCTTTTCGGGCAAAGAAGGCGCGGACTTCATTCGATTCAGTTATGCCAAAACCGATGAGGATCTTGAGGAGGCCTGCCGACGCCTGACAAAAGCCAGTTTCTAGCCGACGAAAAAGCAGCGGCATTCTTGTGGGGGATCCGTCGAGCCGTATGCCTCAGAGGGACAGTCTCAGATGCTCACACAAAGATGTGTTGAGTGCTACGAAAGATCGGTAAAGAGCCATGGGGCTTCTTTCTTGCGCCGCTCTTCATACGCCGAGACGGCCGTCTCATGTTGGAGCGTCAGGCCGATGGAATCAAGCCCACGATAGAGGCAGTCTTTTCGGAAAGGGTCGATCTCGAATCCGTAAGTTGTTCCGTCCGGGGCCGTGACTCGTTGATTGCCGAGGTCGACCGTCAGGGTATAGCCCTCTGTTTCGAGTGCCGCATTGATCAGGGTCAGCACTTCATCCGCCTTCAAGACGACCGGCAAGATACCGTTCTGGAAACAGTTGTTGTAGAAAATATCAGCGAAGCTGGGGGCGATCACGCACCGGAATCCTTGATCGAGCAGGGCCCATGGAGCATGTTCGCGGGATGATCCGCAGCCGAAGTTATCGCGAGTCAGTAAGATCGTGGCGCCGTGATATCGAGATTGGTTGAGGAAAAAGTCCGGGTCCGGCGATCCGTCTTTCCTTTTCCGCCAGTCGAAAAAGAGTCCTTCGCTGAGGCCGGTTCGCTTGATGGTTTTCAAAAACTGTTTGGGGATGATCTGGTCCGTATCGACGTTGACGCGGTCCAACGGAGCGACCAGTCCTGTCAGTTGAGTGAATGCCTGCATACAAATCCTCGTGAGGTGTGAGGCGTAAGGTGCTTATCGCATCCCGCACAGGAACCCGACCACCTCTAGCTACTCACCCTTCATTGGGTTTAGGACCACTTTCTGATATCGACAAAATGCCCTTCGATTGCTGCCGCCACCGCCATGGCCGGTGAAACCAGGTGCGTTCTCCCCCCGGCTCCCTGCCGTCCCTCGAAATTTCGGTTGCTGGTCGATGCACATCGTTCACCGGGCTGGAGCACATCGGCGTTCATCGCCAAGCACATGCTGCAGCCGGCTTCTCGCCATTCGAATCCGGCCTCGCGAAACACACGATCGAGCCCTTCCGATTCGGCTTGCTGTTTAACAAGGCCGGACCCTGGAACCACCATGGCATGTACCGACTTTGCTACGGTTTTCCCTTTGGCGAGACCGGCGGCAAGGCGAAGGTCTTCGATTCTTGAGTTGGTGCAAGATCCGATAAAGACTTTGTCGATCGTGATATCCGTCAGCGGCATGTTTGGAGTGAGCCCCATGTATTCCAGCGCGCGCTCTGTCGCGCGCTTTGCGTTCTCGTCCGAAATCAAGGTCGGGTCCGGCACCTTTTGATCCACGCCCAGCACCATGCCCGGGCTGGTGCCCCAACTGACTTGGGGGGCAATGTCTTCCGCACGCAAGATGACCGTCGCATCGTATCGGGCATCTGCGTCTGTCTTCAGTGCGCGCCACGATTTCGCCGCTTGTTCAAAGAGTTCGCCTGCCGGTGCGAGCGGCCGTCCTTTGATATAGGCGATAGTTTTGTCATCGGGAGCGACCATGCCTGCGCGGGCTCCACCTTCGATCGACATATTGCAGAGGGTCATGCGGCCTTCCATGCTCAATGCCCGAATGGCCGAACCTGTGTACTCGATCACATACCCTGTTCCTCCTGCCGTACCGATCTTTCCGATGATGGCCAAGATAATGTCTTTGGCAGAGCAACGATCAGACAGAGTGCCATCGACACGGATCTCCATCGTCTTAGGTCGTTTCTGGACCAAGCATTGAGTGGCGAGCACATGCTCGACTTCGCTGGTCCCGATGCCAAAGGCGAGTGCACCGAACGCGCCGTGAGTTGAGGTGTGGGAATCTCCGCACACGATCGTCGTGCCCGGCAGCGTGAATCCCTGTTCAGGGCCGATGACATGTACTACACCTTGCCGGATGTCGTCCATGCCGAACTGGGTGATCCCAAAATCCCGGCAATTCCCGTCCAGGGTTTGAATCTGCTTGGCACTGATCGGGTCCGCAATGCCCAGTTTTCGGTCGGTCGTGGGTACGTTGTGGTCAGGAACCGCCAGTGTGGCGGCAGGTCTTCTGGGACGCCGTCCCGCCAATTTTAACCCTTCAAATGCCTGAGGGGATGTCACTTCATGGACAAGCTGTCGATCGATATACAACAGCGTCGTCCCGTCGGTTTCCGCGCGAACCACGTGGGACTCCCAGATTTTTTCGAATAATGTCGTGCCGCTCATGCTACTCCCTCGCCGTCAAGCCAGAGTCCAAGAAGGCGCACATTATACATAGGCCGGTGATCGCATGCCAAGGATCGATTCCTGAGCGGGATGTTGAAGGAGTCCGCCAGTTTCTTATAGGCCAAGGTTTAGGCTAAGGCTGAGCATATTCAAATCCCATCGTAACCGTACCCTCGACCTCAGCCTTTTCAGCTTCGCTCGCTACGGCGCACCGGATAACCTATTTGAACATCCTGCGGGGTGCTCTGGTGTCATATGGGACGATGCATTCACCCATAGGGCATGGACGATGAAATAGTTTGTCGACGGTCTGTGAGGTGAGTGCGCGCTTCAGGGTTTTCTCCTTTCTGCCGATAGGGAGTTCATGAATGAATCATTACTGAACCCAGACTCGATCAGGATTCCCCGATGGACGATCAAGCGGGATATGCGGTCGCTCGGCTGCATCTTTTGCCGGTCGATCATTGTCTGTGTAACCACTGAGGTCAGGCAAATGGCGTTTTGTAGTTGCCGCCTCGTGGAGTACCGGCTCCTTCCAAAGCCGAGCGAGCGCGTAATCGATGGCGATGCCGGTTGAGGGATCGCCGCACTCGCCGACCCTTGCGTCTCAATGACATCCGTGATAGCAGATGTCGGCATACCGATTTCCGTCCAACCTTTTGCACAATACGAGTGATGTGACTGCTCCCATATGGACTCGCGCAGCAGTAATCGTCTGGTCTCAGCATCTGCTGGATAGCTTCCGTCACTGGACCGGACGCGATTTGCTGGATCGATCCGGATCAATCGAAGAGCAAGCGGAAGCCGTGTTTGCCGCGCCGGTCGTGGTCGTGTCACATGGAACAGAGGCAGACCCGATTATGAATTACGGCAACCAAGCGGCACTTGATCTATGGGAGATGACGTGGGACCGTTTGATCGGGATGTCCTCACGCCAAACCGCCGAGCCGGTCAATCAAGAGGAGCGGGCTCGTATGCTTCGGCTGGTCGAACAGCAGGGGCATTATGATCGCTATCGAGGCGTGAGAGTTTCGTCGACGGGTCGCCGATTTCTTGTGGAGGAGGCGATAGTGTGGAATGTCATCGATGAACAGAGCCGGCGTATCGGTCAAGCTGCGGCATTTTCACGGTGGACCAGGCTTTCTTGAGCGAGGGGTTATGTCCAAAGCTCAAGCGGACCGTGGGTTGCGATGCCACGCACAAGGTCACGCGAGGACAGAATGCCGACGAGGCGGCGGTTGTTGTCCAGAATAGGTACGGCATGGATGTGCTCATTGAGCATGATATTGGCGATTTCCCGAATATCTGTCGAAGGGGTTGCTGAAATCACCCGCGTACTCATGATCTCCGCCAACTTACGATGTGCGCCCTGTGCGCGAGATGAGTCAATCATCAGATGCGGCACATGTGAGAGAAGATCGCGGTCGGATACCATGCCGACAAGGATGTCATGGACAGAGGTGATGGGAATGTGATGGAACCCTTTTTGAGCCATGACGTCCCATGCGTCGTACAGTGTTTTGTCGGAGGTCAGTGTGTGGACCGGTGATGTCATCAGATCGCGGGCCAACAGGGCCGGCTTGACATGTTGATCGTGGTCGGTCTGTTGACGATAGGCTTGTTGGGCCGCCGAGACCCATCGGTCCGACGCAGGTGACTCGTGAGCATCATGATCCTGTGCATGGCGCGAGGTCACCGGTTTGACCGGGTAGGTCTCGGTGATTCCGTTGACTGCCAGGATGATGGGCATGTGGCCTCTCCTTCATAGCCATATCGGCTGTTGGGATATAGACTTAAGTCCGATCGGTCGACTCCTGTTTGTTCGGTAGTTGCACTGAATGATAGGACCGGTGTAGCGTAGATCCTACGATGAAATGGGGGGGGGTGCTGCGTCAATATCGCCGTCATGGCGTTCGGTTGGCATGCTTGGGGGCATGTGTTCTTGTCGGTATGCTTACGGCCTGCAGTACTCCGGCATGGGATGGCTATTTCAAGCGAGGAGTTGGGCAACTCACCGAGGAGGACGTACAAAACAAACTGGGCTATCCGCACACGGCGAAAATCCCGGCCTTGGGAGGTGACAGCCTCTGGACCTACCGCGTGGCATTGAGTGAGCATGAATTGTCCGCTTGGACCCCGACCTTTCTGATCGAGGCAACTCAGTCTGTCGGCTCTCTGATGGGGAAGCCGAGCGATTTGCCCAAACCGACGCTCTATTGCTATCGGTATTCGTTGACCTTTGCTGAGGACCATGTGTTGAAAAGCTGGAAGCGCGAAGAATGCACGCCAGGGACACGGGAGACATTGAATGCTCGTTAGCCAAATGGTGGATGGAGATGTGATGTGTTGACATATATGGGGCTGCTCTTATCCGCCTCCGTGCCCCCCCCCCGGCTGATCGGTCTTTGCAGTCGAACTGCTTCCAGCCTTCGTAGCCTGTGGCTACTTCGGCGGAGTAGGCCCGGTGAGGTAGGCAGAAGCCGTATGGCGCCATCGCAGAATGTTGTGACCTTCGGCAGATTCTCTTGGCATGTAAATTGGTTTGCGTCTAATTTGACCCCTGTGTTATAAAGTTTTCCCTGTTTTACAATCGATATAGGATGTCGGGTCAAAGGACCAACTGAAATTTGTCAAGAGCCGCCAGGCTTCCCAAGTCATGACGGCAGGCATCACAAGTCTCATCACATTTCTGCTATTTTCGTATGGAGGTAGGTAATGGGGAAGACGATATATGCGGTCGTATTAGGGTTGGGAATCATGGTAGCCGGAGCGTCATCGGCATATGCGCTTCAAGCCGGTGGTGTTGAGGTCGGCAGCTTGGAGACCGGGTCCGTCGTCGGCCAGCCCTTCAAGGAGCTGGCAGTGGATGCAGCGTTCACCGCGATTGAAATCGGAGAGACGAAGACCTGGTATCCTCCGATGACCGTGATCGATTTCAAAACCCGTCCCGGAGCCCCGGTATTGTTGAAGGTGACGAATACGGCAAAGGCGGAGCATGGCTTCGAACTGACATCGGCGTCGAATCAATCCGGCCCCTTTGTCTTGAATATCAAGATCGTCCTCAAGCCCGGGGAAACTCAATATATCGGTGTTCCGACCAGCGACCTGTTCTATCAGTCAGGGAATGTGTTGGATTATCGGTGCCATCTGCATGCCGGCCATATCGGCGGCAAGTTATTGATGCTGAAGTAGTCGACGGCGGATACCGGTCGATTACTGAAGAGTGCATGGACGGCCTCAGGGGAAGTGTTCCCTTGAGGCCGTCTTATTTCTGGTTGCACAGCGTACTCACGTTCCGCGACCGCTGACGTTACGTCGAGGGATAGCCCAAAAAGGAAAAAGGCCTCGATCCCATGTAGATCGAGGCCTTTAGGTATTCAAAGCCCTTCTTCGTGAATCTACGGTCAGTTTCTCACGCCGCTCCACACTTTCGCGGGATCGATCTCCTTATCCGGGTTCAAGGTCTTAGCCTTATCCAGGAGAGTATCGGTCGTCTCCGGATAAGCCGGATCGGATATGCAACAATCGTCAACGGGGCATACTGCCGCACATTGAGGTTCATCAAAATGGCCGACGCATTCGGTGCAACGATCATGTGCAATAACGTAAATATTATCGCCCACACCTTGTCCATCCCCGACGTGATTACCTTTGCCTTCGGCATCACTCCTGGTTTCAAAAATCGCTTCGTTGGGACATTCCGGGAGACATGCTCCACAAGAAATGCATTCGTCCGTGATTAACAGTGCCATGACCCACGCCTCCTTCTCACTTCAAAAGTCAGCCAGACGATGTTGACAAGATTGCGGCGACCCGACCATAGTGCGGAGAGTCACGCAAAACAGAGGAGCATTTTATTCTGCAGTTCTTTCCCAAGTCAACAGAGTGAAATTGGAACAGAAGGCCCAGGATGATCGTGTCTATGGGCCATTGGGCCCAGTGTGAAGAGGAGTTGAAGGTCGATCATGAAGAAGGTGCCGGCTCAATCAGGGGGGCAAGAGAATCGGAAAAACCGGATCGTCATGATGATTCTCCTTGCGGTACTCCTGATGAGCTTTTCGCTCTTTTTCGGTGAGCGCAAGGAATCGAGTATAATCATCGTGAAATTTCCCAGCGGTGTCGAGCTGGAAGCTGAGGTGGCGGACACGCCGGAAAAGCTCCTGTTCGGGTTAGCGTTCCGTGATGAGTTGCCTCCGAACGGTGGGATGATTTATATCTTTGAACAAAACGGCCTCCATCGCTTGCAGACCCGAGAATATCGTTTTCCAGTCGATATGATCTGGGTAGATGAGAGTCATCATGTCGTGCACATGCTTGCGCATGCCGAACCCTGTACCAAGGACCCCTGTCCTATGTACGGGCCGCCTCCGGAGGATGCTCGATATATTATTCAAGTCGAGTCCGGGTTTCTCGAGAAATCCGGTGTGGTGGTGGACGACGAACTGAAGTACACGCTTCGGATGTAGTGCAGAGCAGCGGTTGACGGTCAAGTTGAGATGCGGGATAGAGTTCGACGAACATGAGTTTGAATGAGCCGGGGATATACCGTGACAATGGACGGATTTCAAAAAGTTGCGCAAGTCGATGAATTGTCTCCTGGACAATCCAAACTGGTGACGGTTCAGAGCCGGGCGATCGCCGTGTTTAATGTCGAGGGCAAGTTTTACGCAATTCACAACAGTTGCCCCCACGAGGGTGGGCCTCTGATCGAGGGGCGCCGTAAAGGTTTTGTGATCGCCTGCCCCTGGCATGACCTTGCGTTTGATGTTCGAAACGGACAAGGAACCGACGGGGGAGGGTACTGCGTCGGAAGTTACGAAGTTCGGGTTGAAGGGAATGACGTGCTGGTCGGTCCTCGACGAAAAATCTGATGCCGAAACAAGGAAGGCTCCGTAGCCTCATGAGAACAACGTGAATGTAGGACGCGTGACAGTTTCCAAGTCGGATCCCAACTCCACGACTGATTCTCGTGATCGTCGTGTACTCGCTGCCACGGTAGACCTCCCGTTCGTGATTCACTTATGGGAAGATCGAACTCGCGGTGAACAATGGATTCCGTCGTATGATTCCAAGGAGTTGGCCTTGCTGAGCGATGAGTTTCTTCGCATTGCCGGTAACAACGCCGTGGAGAACGGGCAGAGAATCTTCGAGTTCAAGGCTATAACGCCGGGGACTCACCGGCTGATATTTGAAAAACGTATGGGATGGAAGTTTACTGCCGAAGACCGCCGCGTGTTTTACGTGGAGGCGGCCTGTGTGCCGGGGAGTTGACTCGATGCCGGATCTCGCATTTGTCAACGGGCGGTTTCTCTCATGGGACGATGCGACTGTTTCCATCGACGATCGAGGGTTTCAGTTCGGCGACGGGGTATATGAGGTTGTCAGGACCTACCGGGGAGTTCCGTTTGAACTTGACGCACATCTTGATCGGCTTGACCGAAGCACCAACGCATTGCACATCGTGCAGCCGTATTCGCGGGCGCAGTGGGTCGACTGGATCGGGCAAGGTCTTAGTCGGGCGGGATACCAGGAGGCGAAGGTGTATATCCAGATTACGAGGGGAGCGGCTCCTCGCGATCATGCTTTCCCGGGTAATATCCGGCCGACCGTCGTGATGACGATTCGGGAGCTCCGTCCCTTAGATCCGGAGACACGTCGGACGGGTGTGACGGCCTGTACGTCGGAAGATGTTCGCTGGGGCCGGTGCGATATCAAGAGCCTGAATCTTCTTGGTAATGTGTTGGCCCGTGAGGAAGCCAGGAATGCCGGCGTGTTCGAAGCGATTTTGGTCAAAGACGGGCTGGTGACCGAAGGTTCGCTCAGCAATGTGATGGCCGTGCAGTCCGGGACAGTCGTGACGGCTCCCGAGGGCCCCCGTATTCTTTCCGGTGTCACAAGGACGGTCGTATTGGGATTGGCCAAGAAAGAACAGATTGCCGTTGAGGAACGGTTTCTTTCGGTCGAGGCTTTGTATGCGGCAGACGAGGTGTTCCTCACCGGAACCACGATCGAAGTCGTGGGCGTCATCAGCATTGACGGTAAAACCATCGGATCAGGTCGGCCGGGGCCGATCACCCAAAAACTGGCTGCCTGCTGGGGGCGTCTCACAGGATAGCGCCCACTTGCTTTGCCTGATAACGCATGATATTGTGCACGCACTGTAAGTGGGCTCCGGCCCACTTTTTTGTTTTGGCCTGATCTGTTCAAATCAGAGGATGGGTGGGTGAGCGCACAGGAACGGGGCACACGGTCGATAGTCGATCGAGTGCAAGAGGTTGTCACACCGATTCTCTGGGCGTTGGGGCTGGAATTGGTAGAAGTCATGTATGTAGGGCAAGGGTCTCGTTCCGTGGTCCGTATCGTGATCGATAAGCCGGGCGGGGTTAACGTGACGGATTGTGAGCAGGCGCATAAGGCGCTGGGGCCCGCGCTGGATGTTGCTGATCCTATTCCTCATGCCTATATGCTGGAAGTGTCTTCACCGGGGCTTGATAGGCCCTTCACGCGTCTTCAAGACTATCAGCGAGCAATCGGCAAAGACGTGAATCTCAAGCTTCGGCAGCCACTGAACGGTCAGTGGCGCGTAACAGGACGGTTGGAACAGGTAGATGATCAAGCCATATCATTGGCGGTTTCGGCCGGGAAACGCGAGTTTCGAACACAGACTATCGATCGAGAACAGATTGCCGAGGCCAAATTAGTCATCAAAATTTAAAAGGGACGGAATCCGAGGCCGGGAGCAACGAGATGCAGGAGCGTGACGCATGAATCGAGAACTGATCGCGGTGATCGATGAGATCGGACGTCAAAAAGGAATCGACAAGGCACGGGTGATCGGAGCAATCGAGTCAGCCTTGCAGACGGCCGCCAAGAAACGATTTGGACAGGCTGAAAATATCCAAGTCGAAATCGATCCGAAAACGGGTGAAATTTCCGTTGTCTCCAAGAGAGTCATTGTGGAGCAGGTGAGCAATCCCAAGGCGGAAATTTCGCTGGAGGAAGCTCGTGAGTATGACGACGAGGCGGAAGTCGGTGATGAAATCGGATCATTGATTGAAATGAACGAACTGGGCCGGATCGCCGCCCAGACGGCCAAGCAGGTGATTTTTCAGAAAGTACGAGAGGCTGAGTGGGAGGCTGTTCAGAAAGAATATTCGACGCGGCAGGGCGATCTTGTGACCGGAATTATTCTTGGGATGGAGCGACGGAATTACTTGGTGGATCTGGGGAAAACGGAAGCGATCCTCCCCATTCAGGAGCAAATTCCTCGGGAAACGTATCGCCGCGGCGATCGGGTCAAGGCCTTACTATTCGAAGTGCGCCGGACACCGAAGGATGTGCAGGTGATTCTCTCGCGTAGCCACCCGCAATTTGTTGCGAAGCTGTTCGAGCTTGAAGTGCCGGAGATCATGGAGAAAATCATTGAGATTCGGTCGGTGGTTCGAGAGCCCGGCGATCGAACCAAGATCGCCGTGACGTCGAGAGACAAGGCCGTGGATCCGGTGGGCGCCTGTGTCGGGATCAAGGGCTCGCGTGTTCAGGCTGTCGTCCGCGAATTACGGGGTGAGAAAATCGATATCATTACCTGGACGCAGGATCCGCGAGTATTTATCGCCGAAGCGCTGAATCCGGCAACGATCGAAAAGGTCGGAATCGACGAAGAGAAGAAGTCGGCGCTTGTCGTGGCTGCCGACTCACAGTTGTCGCTGGCTATCGGCAAGAACGGTCAGAATGTCCGACTGGCGGCGAGACTGACCGGATGGAAGATCGACATTATCAGCGCCACGGAGTACGAGAAGGAAAAGGTCGAGCGGGATAAGGAGATCAAGGCGGCTCTTGCCGAGGAGGCTGAAGCGCAACGGTTGCAAGAGGAAGCGCGTCAGGCAGCCAGGGCCGAAGCCGATGAGGCAGGAGACGGATAAAGGTTGGGGTTTAGATGGGTATGCGTGTTTACGAATTAGCCAAAAAACTTGGTATGGAGAATAAAGCCCTCCTGCCTGAGCTTAAGAAGATGGGGATTGCTGTTTCGTCGCACAGTAGTGCGCTGGACGAAGAGGCTGTTCAGAAGGTACTGAGCAAGTTCCTTCCCGGAACGTCAACTGCGGAAAAAGAAGGCGTGGCGGGTCGGGGGATACAAGGAGCAAGGGTGGGTCAAACGAGAGCCGGAACTTCCAAGAGCCAGCGTGGTGAACAAGCCGCCAAGCCGGATAAGAAACGCATTCTCATTAAGCGGAAAAAAGAAGAGGAGCCGGTCGTGCCCCTCACTCCTGTTCCGGCTGTAGAGGCAGAGCCTGCTGTAGCAGTCGCTCCTATGCCCTCTGAGGCAGTAACCCCTGCCGTTTCCGCCGTGACTCCGGCTGTCGAAGGTGACACCGCTCCCGCCGTTGAGGCGGCGGCAACCGGTGAAGGTGATGCCGCGTCGATATCTCTGACCGCGCCGGCTTCGATCACGCCGCCGACTTCTGTGCCGCCTGCGACGGAAGGCGCCTCTGTGCAGACGCCTGTTGTCGTGACTCCGACGGTGTCCGCAACCGTCGAGCAGCCGGCAGGGAAAAAGAAGGGGACGGGGAGCGAATCCGGTGAAGCCGAGGCACAACGGGATAAAGGGAAGAAGACTCGAAAGCCCGGGCGTGTCAAAGACGATGAGCATGATGTCAAGTTTCGAGAAGATGCCGCACGGTGGCAGGATCTCAGGACCATTCCTGTTCAGCGGCGTGATGATCGTTCACGGCATCTCCATCACAGCACGATCACCGAAATTACCAAACCTCGCAAGAAGAGCGTCAAGGTTTTCCCCGGCATGACCGTGAAGGAATTCGCGGAAGTGATCGGACAAAGGCCTGCCGACATCGTTCGGAAGTTGATGGAGTTGGGGCACATGCTCACCTTCAATCAACCCATGAATCTCGATGCGGCATCC
>JAOUPN010000175.1 GCA_029879905.1 Nitrospira sp.
CCAGACCCAGGCAGATAGTTCCGGCAGCACCCACCCAACAATCAGTGTCAGAAACGCCGCGGGAGCCGACAGGGTACGGCGGAGATTGTCGAGGATCTTCCAACGACCGATGGCAGGAATCGCCACCGTGCGATGTGGGTCAGACCCGGTGTGCCCTCGTCCGAACAGCCAGGGCAGCAGCTGCCAATCGCCGCGCGCCCATCGATGCTGCCTGGCTGCCGCCGCTTCATAGTGGGCGGGAAACGCTTCGAATAGCTCGATGTCGGTCGCCAGCGCCGCACGCGCAAACAGCCCTTCAAAGAGATCGTGACTGAGCATCGCATTGTCCGGCACCTTATCCGCCAGCGCCGACTCAAATGCGTCGATCTCGTAAATGCCTTTGCCCGTGTAGGACCCTTCCCGAAACAAATCCTGATACACATCAGACACGGTCGAGGCGTAGGGATCGATCCCGCTGGGTCCGGAAAACGTCTGTTGAAAATACGAACCTTCTCCACTGCCAGGGAGCGACGGTGTAATCCGCGGCTGCACGACCCCGTACCCCTCAATCACACGCCCGGTACGCGAGTCGAATCGTGGCCGGTTCAGAGGATGAGCCATGGTGCCGATCAGCCGGCACGCGGCTCCACGGGGTAACCGAGTATCGGCATCCAGTGTGATAACGAACCGAACCGACGGAATCGTCTCAGGGAGCCGCCCGCCGACGGACATGAACGTCGTGCTCGTCGAGCCGCGCAGGAATTGATTCAACTCATGCAGTTTGCCTCGTTTCCGTTCCCACCCCATCCACACCTGCTCCAACTCATTCCAAACACGCCGGCGATGGAACAGGATAAAACGCGATCCGCCTCCAGCCGCGGGGCCGTACCGATTATTCAAAAGTGCGATGCCTTCCACGGCCTTGGTGAGTAGATCGAAGTCCCCCGGAACACTCTCGCTCGAGGCGTCTCTCCAGTCTGAGAGCAGAGCGAAACGAAGATCATCATCCGCATTCGCCAAATAATGCACCTCCAATCGTTCGACGTGCTCGTCGATGTCCTGTCGGCTCGTCAGCAACGTGGGCACCACCACGATCGTCCGTAACTCTTTGGGAATACCGTTCCGTAATGCCATTCGAGGCAACGACCGCGGACCGAGGATGGCCATCACCGTACGATTGATGACCGCCATAGCGAGATCCGAGGCCGGGACGAACGCAAGGAGACCAAGACACACCAGACCCGCGACGGTCACACCCGTTTCGGCGGCATACCACAACGGTACGGCTAGAACCATGATGGTCCCGACCGCCAGCGATCCCAGATAGCTCGGTGCGGCCCCCCGGACGTACCAACGCAGCAGCCGCTCCTTCCAGGGGACCCGGTAGCCGAGTTCTTGTTCAAACGCCCGGCGCCCTTGCGAGATGAGGTAATAACCAGGATCCATGTGCCGTTCCCGCTCCGGTTGCTCCCGCATATCCGGCTCACCCCCTGCCTGCCTGGCGCGGGTCACGACACGCGTGGTTACGTCGATTTCTGAAAGACCCGTGCCGCGCGAGAGATCCTCGATCGCATGGCGATACATATCCCGTGTGACAAAGTCCATCTCGGCGTAACGGGGATCGGTCCGCAGAATCGTGTCGATCGGACTGACGCTTTCGAAAAACTCCGACCAATCAAACGCCGACGTCAGCCGCATGCTGGTGATGATATTGCGCACCGTCACGCTCATGGCCGCCTGTTGCTGATGCTCGGCATGCACCATGCCGTCGGCAGTCGAACCCTGTGCGGCAAGACGTTCGTCGAGCCACTGCAACACCGGACGCACCTTCGGGTCCAGGTCACGGAGTCGCTGAACCAGCCGCACCGCGAATGCCGTAGCTAATGGATTGCTCTCAAAACGACGGAGCACACTGGCCGGAAGCTCCGCTGCCAAGGCTCCGCTTCCGAACAGGCTATCTACCAATTCATCGGCTTCCAACCGAGCCTTCCGGCTATGGACAATCCGCTCGGCCAGTCTCCGAAGATTCTCCACCAACACGACACGCAACGAGATCGCCACGGCCCACAATTCACCGATCGTCAGCGGTTGTACGCGTTGATACGCCATCACAAAGCGACGGAGCATATCTGGGTCGAAACGGCTGTCGGTGTGGGCGACGAACGCCCAGGCCAATCCGAACACCCGTGGATAATTCTGTAGATGCCCGGATGTCAATTTTGGCAATTGCCTGTAATACCCAGGAGGCAAATCGTCGATAATCTCGCGAAGCTGTTCGTCGACAATATGAAAATTGTCGACGAACCACTCATCCGCCGGGGTAATCGCTTTCTCATCGCGAATCGTACGGGCAATAGCCTGATACGACTGCACCAAGACGCGTTTATTATCAAGGACTCGTGGCATGAGTAACCGGCCCGCCCGTGCATCATCGCTGACGACCTGTGCCACCGCGAGACTTGCAGCATGCTGTTCCAACCGTTCGACGCCGAAGAGCTCGGCGCGTATCGGCTCCTCCAATTCGGCACTCTTGGCAATGGATGAAAACATCGTATCCTTTGGTTTCTTTTCTAGCCCACTCCGAAATCGTCAGGCCAAATCAGCTGCCGGAGCACACCAACATACCGAACGGAAGACCATCGCTGCGGCGACGAGACGGCTCGACCAGATCAGGAAGTACAGGTGGGCACCCCTTCTACTCACTTCATGTTATGAGAAGCGAATCGTTTTCACACAAGAACCCGCTGAAATACTCTGCCGGCAAGTCGCGCTTACGGATTTCTTTCGCGGGGCATATTCTGCGTACAGAGGCATTTCTGCGTAGCAATTCATTTGCCGTCCTTCTTCGGTTTCATTGCTCGGGATCGGGCGGATGTCCCTATATTGTTTGTTCTAGCGGCGTCCATTCATCAGATTGATGCATGTTCTCAGGGATAACCCTTCCTGAGCATGACATCTCCCTTCCTGACAATCCTGCGCCTGCACGGGATGGCGCGCGTTCCCTCCGAACGGCAGAAGCGATTGACTCGTATCACGGCATCCTCGATA
Organism: Nitrospira sp.; assembly: GCA_029879905.1. GTDB lineage: Bacteria > Nitrospirota > Nitrospiria > Nitrospirales > Nitrospiraceae > Nitrospira_D. Next base: position 3,028 of record JAOUPN010000175.1, read on the forward strand.
CACCCACAATTGATGCAGCGTGTGGCGGTGCGCAGAGGGGTTGTTTCGACGTTCAGATCACCGAAGGTTTCACGTACAAGCAGCCCCTGACAGCGTTGACAGCGCATAGACTCTCCTTATGCTTATCGATCCCCTGTATTGCTTTAGATTTTCTTTGGCACGGCGGCACCATCCCCAGGCAACAGGCTACCTCCTCATAAGAGAAACCTGAGCACTCACATTGGAACGGCTGGACAGGTCACGATGTCACCGCCTACGGGTTTCTGGTACAGGGCCAGCAAGAACGTTATTATGCCGAGAAAACCGGTAACCGTCCGTTCACAATTGCTCAGTACTGACCATTTACAAGATGATGGCGAGACAGGACACGGCCCGGCTTGGCGCTGCTGCATCAAAGAAGCGGACTCAGATGGGAACCCTAGTCGTGGAGCACGACATTGAGGAGAGAGCTATGCACATGCACTCCGCTATTTCGTGACGATCCTCCTTTATAATCAATGAACCCCAGTTTACGGAACTTATTCATAAAGAAACTGACGCGAGAGCGGGTGGTACCGACCATCTCAGCCAACGTTTCCTGACTGATTTTCGCAATATCCGTCTCCGGCTTGCCCTCCTTCCCAAAGTGGGCCAACAAGAGCAGCGCCCGCGCCAACCGCTTCTCACTGGAATTAAACAGTTGATCCACCAAATCCTCTTGGACTCGAATCGAGTGAACCAATAAATAGGACATAAATGCCTGGGCGAAGGTGGGCTGCTCGTGAAGCATGCGGACCATGACGATTTTGTCGATGCGTACGATGCGAGAATCTTCCAGAGTGGTCGCCGTCGCCGTATGGACCGTCTCGCCTACGAGGCAGGACTCTCCTAAAAACGCCCCCTGCTCAAGAATGGCGATGACGGCCTCCTTGCCATGCTCCGAGACCACGGTTACCTTTACCTTGCCCGCCTGAATATAGAACACCGCATCAGCCGTATCCCCTTGCGAAAAAATAATTTGTTTCTTGGGAGACGAGACAGTCATTTTCCCCTTCTCAGCCTTACTGAGGAATTCAAGATTAAACGGCGTGCGTGCGTATGCCATAGGTAAACCTCCTCTCCACGGAGATGCGCCGTAACGCGTGTGCGAGAACTACCTTTTACCGCCGATATGCTGACCGCACCGTAAAGGACTCATCTCGGCGTAAGGGTACGTTCATATAACGTTCGCCTCCTCCTTCTGAGAGGCAGTCATTCTGCACTCACGCCCTTATCATCTCGACACGCGGCTCGGCGACGTACCGAAGTGCGTCACGTTACCGGCCTCGATTGAAGGAGTAGGATCCCCCCAGCGACGTGGACGGCTGATGAGTGTCTACCGTCTGTTGCATTTCCCTCAGCACCTGACCGATCTGTTTAACCGAACAGTGGCGCAGGGCATGGATGTTCTCCCCTGTCCACAATCGAAGGCCCTTTCGGGATGTTGAATTGAGCGTCAGCACGTAGATCCGTGGTGTATTTTTCATGATATCCTCCATGTTTAACCTGCCCGTTGCTTTGCGCTCACGCCGACCCTGAACTTGCGGGCCATGTTCAGCTTCCTGTCATGCCGCGCGAAATATCGCAAGCAGATCACTCAATGCCATGGTCTTGTGCTTCAACACGTCCCGCTCCGCCTTTAGTGCTTCCAGGACACCCGCCTGTGCGGCTCCATCCGTAAGGCAGGTCAGGACCAGCGAGCAAACCCGATGGCACTCCTGCTCGACCTTTGCCTTGACCACCTGATTGACGGACAGCATGTTCAGCACAGTGGCCCTCGTCGCGGCGAGATGCGACTGTAACTCAGCCTCGGGATAGCTGATGCGTGCGTCCTCGTTCAGACAGCGATCAATGCTTTGTGCCAGGAAGAGATACAATCTGGCCAGCGCGTCCGTGACGTCGATATGACTGTGAACGACGAATTGGGCATTCATTGTTCTTTCTCCTTCTCATTGCAGACGCGATTACATCTCGATGGTCACTTGCTTATTTTGAGATGACTGACTGCCTGGCCGCGCAACGGTTTCCGCGGAATGACCCGACTCCGGCGCCCCTTGCATCGACGCCTTCAGTTCCTGGATTGCCCTTGCGACATCCTGCTCCGTCGATCCAAAACGGTCTCCCATCACCTTAATTGCCTGGGCAATCGCCTTCTTCATCTTCTCAATGTGTTCTTCTGGTGTCATACCGCCCCTTTCGCTTAAGATTCTTCCTGTTTCATCTGATCGGTCACCACGCCCGAATTGGGCGCCCATCGCAACATGCGTTACCCGCCGCACGATCCTGCTCAGTAACCGAATCTAGAAACTCTAGGTCGAGACTACGGCAACTCCATCCACCGTCACAATCCGGACCATCACTCCAACAAATAAGACCATCACAGTGCCGTCCGACATCGTATATTCATTCAAGAGTTACGGACGATTACGAGCATCCTTTTCAATATCTCCACAGGCCCGCCTCTCCTCAGAGAACCGAATGCCCTGCCCCTTGCAAGGGCAACCATAAATCGCGCGGGACAATTGCAACCCGAGAACACCCTCTGACATGGAAACGACGGAGACGGCTGAATCGGTTGCACAGGAAAGAATCCGGAAGCACAAGAGACGAGACGGCCAACGTAGCTCACACGTCGAGAAGGAAGAACCCGGAGCGCGCTCCCTACGCCACCAGTGTTGAATTCTATTCGACTTAACTATATATTGTCAAGTAGTATTGAAGACAGTTCTTTCTCATACCATCTGTTAACTATATTTAGTAACCTATCTGAAGGAGCGGATTCTTGGATATTGCACTCATCATCAGGAATCGGTTGAAAGAATTGGGGCTGGGGCAGCGGGATCTCGCACGTGCCGCCCACGTAACCGAATCGTATATCTCCCAGTTGCTTACACAGAAAAAACTCCCGCCGGCGCCGAACCGAACCGATATGTACGAGAAGATCGGGCGAGCACTGAAGTTGCCACATGGGGAACTTGCCAAACTCGCCGATCAGCAGCGACGCGAACAGCTCAGAAAGCGACTGGGAGACCAGCCGGGCCCCTTGCTATCCGACGTGCGAGATTTGATCCTCCGCAAGTGTGACTCCGGGAAAGCCCGTCAAATCCGCGCGATCTTTGAGAAACAACCCTTCGGAGAACTCGAGCGATTCGTTACACAGAAGCTGTTGAACGTCGTGAAAAATGTGGCTCGGCAGGAACTCAACAATCCTACATGGGTGCGTAAGGTGGCTCGACTGAGCAAGAAGAGCTACCCTCAGATGCGAGTCACCGTGCTAAAGTTTCTGGATACGACCATCTTTGATCTCTCGAATGAGAACTGCATGGCATTCCTCGATCCATTGATCGAATCCTGGGATATCGATCTCGCCACCTTTTGCATTGAGATTGTCCTGAACCGTCGGGTAGCGCCAGGACACCACAAGACGTTCGAGTTCATGGAGAAAGGACCGGAGAAGACTTCAGTGGAAGAACCTGGGCTTAAGGAATTTTTCCAAGACCCCTTACTGAGTGGGGGTGTGACCGAAGAAGAACGCGCCTTTCTACGCTCGCTGACATTTGACAACAAACGACCAACCCCACTCTACTATTACCGCGAGATTCAAAATCTCAGAGACCCGCTGCATTTTCTCCCCCCCAATAGGAGCCGTTCGACGAAGTAACTACGGAGAGACAGCCGGCTACTCCGTCAATATGTATTCCATATATAATACAGCCACCCAGGCAATCACATACGAGAGCAGGACGAGCTCCCATCCCCTATCGCGCCATACACTCATGACTTCCTCCCACCATTCAGCAACAGCGCTTATACCCTCACCAAACTGCCACATCAGAACATGGCCATTATCAGGAAGCCCGCATACCAGATCATCCCCCGAGTCCGCGCTCTTACTCATTCCGACGGCAGGCTCTTTATTTCGCCTTTGCTTTTCCAAGCGTGACCGGAGGGGACCCGGGAACCCGCGCACGGTTTCGAACCGGAGAACAATGGTTCGCTCGATTGGCCTCTATCCCCGGATCCGTTGTCGCACCACAAAGCAAACAGTGCCATCCAGACACCGATGGTTGCCCCAGATCCCTCATTTGTACGG
>JAOUPN010000176.1 GCA_029879905.1 Nitrospira sp.
ATGTCCGTTTGATGGTCTTGCCGTTGATCGTGGCGTGGATGTTGAGAAAGTCGCCGGGCAACATGTCCAGCGTCGCATCAGCGGGAAGTCCGAACCGGAATGTTTTTGTATCGTAGGTGTCCGTCTCGATGGCGATAATGGGGTACGGACTCGGTGTTTTCGTCTTGATGCGGGTAGCGGCATCCATGGCAGGGGCCATCATACGACGAGCGGGTGAACCATGCAACGTGAAAGTGTCATGGTGCTGCCTGAGGTCGGAGTTCATTCTTGATAGTTAGACCGTAGGTATCCAATAGACCGAACGCTTGCCTTGTCCCAGAGGTACAGTACAATTGAGCATGGCGAAGGATTCTTGTCATTCATGGCGTGGCAGCTATTCTTGCAGTGAGTAACAGAGAGACGGTTCTCAATGGGGGAATGGAGATATTCTTATTTTGTGCTCGCAGTTGGGCTGTGTTTTGCTTGGATCGTGTTCTTTGCTTGGTCCGTTCGGAGAGAATCTGGTCCCAAGCAGAAAGAAGCATGTCCGTGGTGGAGTTATCTGCTTTTCTGGCCCTGGACCTTGCTCTTAGATCGTAATCCAAGAGGTCCGAGGCGAAATGGAAAGGTTTTTACGTGGAGAGAGTTTATGATGGGGCTTCTTCTTTTGCTCATCATGATCGGAGCCGTCGTTATCGATAAGATATTTCCCGCCTCATCACGTTCGCTCTCCCCGTAGGGGTGACCCCTCCGCGAGGACACAGGGTGAAGGGTTGACGGATGTTCCGGCGATTCGCGTCTTAGTCTGGTGCGATGCCGAGGAAAGTAAGTCAACACGCATACCAGGCACAGTCGATTATTCCTCCGAATAAGCACAAGCTTGTGGTTGTATGGATTGAGATTCATCGGGAAGATTTGCTTGCGGATTGGGAGTTGGCGGTTCATGGTAAGACACCGTTCCCGATCAAAGGACTTGATCAATGAGAATCGCAGAACTCCAGGCACAACCAAACTGGGTGCTTTCCATTGTGGCGGACGATGGTCGTGTCGGAAGGTTCGATGTCAGCCCCTATCTGCAGTATGAGGCGTTTGAGGCACTTCGCGATCACAGTGAATTTGCGAAAGTTGTCAACGGCGGGTATTTTGTCGAGTGGGATTGTGGTGCGGATTTATCAGCGGACACGATTGAGGCACGGTGGGAAGTCTTCCAGGTGGCATCCTTCACGAACATGGTCAAAGTAGATGGTAAATTCAGAGGCATCGAGCGGGCGTCCCTCCCTCTCGTTACGTCACCATTTTGCGCACAGCTTCAGCATGGCCATGCGCCCTATTCTCCTATCAGTCTAAGGGCATCGGTAAGAATCTGATCGGATAGATACATGCCTGAGCGGCGAAGCGTGTCCAGAACAGGGCGGGCAGCCTGGATTATTCCCTGCCGCTTTGCGACCAGCACAATTCCCAGTGTGCCGGTGACGGCGATGCCATGTGTGCGCGCACACTGGCGGCCTTGGGCATCGTCAAGGATGGCATGTCGCGCGTCTTTCAGACAATGCGCAATCACCTGTGACTCACCAGGCCCCAAATCCCACCGTTCAACAGATAAGGGAATCGGCACATCAGCCACTCGGAGAGGTGCAGCCCAATCCGCCGTGCTCTGTACCGCCTGGTGCTTGCCAATCCCAGCCTGGATTTCAAGAAGCACGGCGTTCGGTACGACGGCCTTGGCTGAGAGGCTCTCCATCAAATCCAGCCGGCCGATTTTCCCCAATAGGATTACCGGCGAGGCATTGAGAACCCAGACGTCACTCACCGGCATGCTCGATTTCTTCGACTAATTCCTGCAGCGTCGCCTGAGAAGCAGGCACGCGCCGCCGAAACAGTTCGTCGAGGAATTCGATGCGGCTCAATCCAGCGATTTCCGCTGCCTTCTCTTGGGAAATTTGCTGCTGCGCATACCATTGGACGGCTGCCGCGATACGCATCTCTTTCGCGAACTCCTGAGGGGAGCGACGCAGTGCCGAGAACGCACCCTCCGGCAATTCGATAGTCAATGTTGTCATAATGACCGCCACCTCCTATCCGACCTGCCGACCGCCGGCAGGCTGAGGCAAAAGTGTAGCGAAGTTCGTCCTGGAAAGCGAATGAGAGATACATTAGGTGCCAACAGGCCGAATACTTGCCTTGTTCCCGCGGTGCAGTACAATTGAGCATGGCGAAGGATCATGGATCTTCTCATGGGGACTGAATTGCCAGCCAAGACAGGCAAGAAATGAAATCCCTATGCAGGCTTCATTGATCAATGAGAATCGCAGAGCTACAGGCACAACCAAACTGGGTGCTTTCCATTGTGGCGGACGATGGTCGTATCGGAAAGTTCGATGTCAGCCCCTATCTGCAGTATGAGGCGTTTGAGGCACTTCGCGATCACAGTGAATTTGCGAAAGTTGTCAACGGCGGGTATTTTGTCGAGTGGGATTGTGGCGCGGATTTATCAGCGGACACGATTGAGGCACGGTGGGAGGTTGTTAGCATGGTAGACAAGCAGCAAACCGCCTGATGAATCATTGTGTGCTGTGCTCAAGGGAGCTGTCCTGGAGCTCCATCCGTTTATGTTGCGGGTACTTCAATGGCGATGCGCTGAGACATCTTCTGCTGACTCAAGCATAGTCCGTTGTCATGAAGGCAGAATACGATCCTATCTATGTGATAGTCGGAAGATCCCAATCACTCTGGTCCATTCAGTAATCCACCCGTATCAGAAAGAGCCCTTGCGGTGGGGCGGTTTTACCGGCGGCGGAGCGGTTCCGGGCGCTGATGATCGAGTGAAATTCCTCCGGCGGTCGCTTTCCTAATCCAACCTCGACAAGTGTGCCGACGATCGACCGTACCATCTGTTTCAAAAAGCGATCGGCATAGGCCTCGATGCGTAATTCATTGCCGTGGCGGATGACGGCCAAACGCTGGATGTGACAGACAGGGTCTTCATTGTCGGTCGGCTGTGTTTCGAACGAGGAGCAGTCATGTTTGCCGATCAAGGCTAACGCCGCCTGGTTCATGGCGTCGTCGTTCAGCGGCTTATGGATGTGCCAGCAGGCGTGCCGGTCGACGGTGGGCCGTTCCGGCCGATTCAGGATGCGATATTCATACAATTTCCCCTTTGCTGAATACCGAGCATGAAAGGCATCGGGCATGATGGCGGCTGATTGTACGGCAATGGATTCGGGGAGATGGGCATTGAGCGCCCTAGTCCATTGGCGCGGGGTCATATCACGATCGATGCGAAAGCTCGCCACCTGGCCGAGGGCATGGACTCCTGCATCGGTTCGACCAGCGGCAATGACCGGCACGGTGATCTGCGTGATACCTGTGATGGCCGTTTCAACTGCTTCTTGAATGGTCGGGCGGTCGGGTTGACGTTGCCACCCGGCGTAGCCGGTGCCGTCATATTCGATGATCAGTTTCACAACAGGCATAGGCGGTATTGCCGGAGTGGCGGCGGAGAGTTATCGGACGTCGGAGTTGTTGGCGGCGAGGAATGATGTAATGCCCTGGTACAGTGAGACCGCGACGTCTTTGACGAATGTGTGTTTCCGGAGCAGACTTTCTTCGTTCGGGTTTGAAATGAAGGCGATTTCAGCCAAGATACTGGGCATGCTGGTAAATCGCAAGACGTAAAACGGCGCGGTTTTGACCCCATGATCGTCGACCGCGTAGCGTCTCTTCATATGCGTTACCATGGCTTCTTTGGCAGTCCATGCGAGTTCGAGCGACGACTCAATTTTTTTCGTCGTCAGCAGATCTGCGACCAGATATTCCCATCCGACCCCGGTGCTGTTCAAGGGGGTGCCGTTTTCACGTGCGGCTACTTCAAGCGCACGCTCGTCGGTGGCTTCTCCGAAATGATAGACCTCAAGGCCTTTAACCGAGCGTGAGGGGTGAGAGTTGACGTGAATGGACACAAACAAGTCAGCGTTCTCACTGTTGGCGAATTTAGCGCGTTCTTCCAGCTCGATGAAGACGTCGCGATCGCGAGTCATCAGCACACGGACTCCTGATTGTTTTTTGAGGAGGTCTCGAAGCATCAGTCCGACCTTGAGCGTGATGTCTTTCTCCTTAGTATGCCGCTTCCCCAGCGCTCCGGCATCTTTCCCACCATGGCCTGGGTCGATGATAATGGTGATATGGTCTTTGGACGGAGGTACGACCGGTTGATCCGGAGGCGGGATCGAAGAGAGCAACGATTCTTCTGCGTCGGGAGAGTCAGGCGAGGAGGGGGGATCGTCTTCAACGGGAAATGTTACGTCGATGACGAGACGAGGCGGGTTCGTGAGCGTGAACTGTTTATAGGTGCGAACGTCGGCGGTGGGGAGCGTGACGGCGACCGTCGATGTGTCTGTCTGGGTAACACTGAACGGGCTGGGGACCGTACCATCATCCAGTTTGGTGCGAGCGATTCGGCTGATGGATGTGTTGGGAAGGGCGATCACCACACGATCGGGATTGTCTTCCCGTTGCTCAATGGGTTGGACCTGTCGGTCGAGGTCCAGCACCAGTCTGGCCTTCTCAGGACTGGTCAGGGCGCGAAAGTTCTTGATGGTGACGGGGGCAAGCGAGGCCGGTGCCGCGTTGACTTTGGGCGTCTTGGAATTCGTCAGCGAGCGGGATGGTCTGTTTCGGTCGGTCCGTTGCGCAGCCCAGAGCGTGAGGGGGGTGAATAGGGCATCCGCGGCGATCGCCATAATCGCGCACATGACGATCATTATGAATGTCGTCGAAGAACGGTGTTGTGTCGCAAGTGGTTCCATGAGGTTCGTCTTTGGCAGGAGTCTCAAATTTTTCTCAGATGTCTCTGTTCTTGTCAAGGACTTCCAAAGTTTACGGATTGGTACGTTGACAGGATCTTGCGGTCCGCGATAGCGTCGGCGTCATGGCGACACACCTTCTTATAGACGGCTATAACCTCATGGGGTTCATGCAGGGGCTTTCAGAGAAGTTGGAAGCCAACCGTGAACAGCTGTTACGCCGCTTAGCGGCCTATCGGCATCGTAAAAATCATCCTATCACGGTAGTGTTTGACGGGTGGGGGCAGGATCGGATGATGGAACAGCGCGAACATCGAACCGGTGTGCAGGTCGTGTATTCCAAGCGCGGAGAAAAGGCGGACCAGGTGATACAGCGGTTGGTGCGCCAGTATGGATCAGACTGTGCCGTGGTCAGCTCCGATCACGAGATTATTGCTGTGGCCAGATCCCATGGGGCATTTGCCCTGGAAGCTTGGGAATTTGCAGGAAAGTTGACTCTTCCGCCGTCATCGGCCGGATCCATACCGCATAAAGAATTGGATCGAGGCGAGGATGATAGACCACGGCGTGGACCTGAGAAGAAAGGAAATCCCAGGAAATTGCCGAAAGCTCAACGCCAAAGGCAGAGCCGACTCAAACGATTTTGAACAGACGTTTGGCGTTCTGCGTAGTATTCCGCGCGATGTCTTCCATCGTGAGCGAGGGGTGAATCGCCGCCAGCTGCTGTGCGACATGTGCAACGTAGGCGGGTTCGTTGCGTTTCCCACGATAGGGGACCGGTGCGAGATAGGGGCAGTCTGTTTCGATCAACAGTCGATCTAATGGGACCGTTTTGGCAATCTCGCGCAAGGTGGTTGCGTTCTGAAATGTCACAATGCCGGAAAACGACAGGTAGAATCCAAGGTCCAGCGCATCTTTCGCCAGCCAAGCATCTCCAGAAAAACAGTGTAAGACTCCACCGATGTCCGCGGCCTGCTCCTCTCTCAAGATCGTGACCGTATCCTCTTGCGCGTCCCTCGTGTGGATAATGACGGGCAGTGCCAGTTCTCGTGCGAGCTGAATTTGTTCGCGGAATCGCTCTCGTTGCTCTTGAGGCGAGGAGTGATTGTAGTGATAATCCAGCCCGATTTCTCCGTAGGCCACGACTTTCTTGGTCTGTGCCAACCGGCGGAACTCATCATACCAGCCGTCGCCGATGTGTTTGACTTCGTGGGGGTGCACGCCGATGGAGGCGTAGACCGATGGATGTTGCTCGGCAAGCCGTACGGCCGCCTGGCTTGTCGCGAGGTCACAACCGATCGTGACGAAGGCTTCGATTCCGGCCTCATGCGCGCGCGTGAGCACGGCATCCCGGTCTTCACTGAAACGATTGTCGTCGAGGTGAACGTGGGTATCGATCAGCATGGGGAGCGTATGATTCAGCGTCAAACGGATCAGGGGCGCGACAGCGACGACGCAGCAGGCCTATCCTGTACGGGGTTTCGAGTTTCGGGTTTCATGTTTCGAACGGAGCCTAGGCCATTTTCGTGGCAAGAGACTCGGCGAGTTCTCTGAGCAAACGTTCTGTTTCGTCCCAACCCAAACAGGCATCGGTAATGGAGACGCCATGCTTGAGGTCGACACCTTCTTTCCAGGTTTGCTTGCCCGGGCTGAGGTTACTTTCGAGCATCAATCCCATGATCGTATGGCGGCCTTCTCGGAACTGCCGGACGACTTCACGGGCGACCGCGCCCTGGCGGGTGTGGTCTTTGCGTGAATTGTCATGCGAACAATCGATCATGATCGGACGGGCGACACCTTCTCCGGCAACGGCGGCCTCCGCCCTGGCGACATGCTCCGCCTCGTAATTGGTTTTTCCGCCCCCACCGCGAAGCACGATATGGCGGTCGGGATTGCCCAGGGTCTTAATGATGGCCGTCTGACCGTCCGCATTGATGCCGACGAAGTGGTGCGGAGTACTTGCAGAGATCATGGCATTGACCGCAACCTGCAGGCTGCCTTCCGTCCCGTTTTTGAAGCCGATGGGCATGGAAACGCCGCTGGCTAATTCGCGATGGATTTGGCTTTCGGTCGTGCGAGCGCCGACGGCGGTCCAACTGATCAAATCTGCGACATATTGGGGGCTGATGGGGTCCAGCAGTTCTGTGCCGCAGGGGAGGCCTAACTGATTGATCTTGAGGAGAATGGTTCGTGCGAGTTCCATTCCCGCCGCGATATCGCAGGTTCCGTCAAGATGCGGGTCGTTAATCAGCCCTTTCCATCCGACTGTGGTACGGGGTTTTTCGAAATAGGTCCGCA
>JAOUPN010000177.1 GCA_029879905.1 Nitrospira sp.
GTGTGGAGGCCGATGCCGATGTCATCTTGGCGGCCAATGCCAAGGATGTTGATGCGGTCGGGAAGTCGTATGAAAAAGATACGATCAAAGACCGGATGAAGGCGGCTGTTGCGCGGGTACGGATGACGGCCGATTCGATCAAGGAGATTGCCGATCGGCTCCGGGTCATTGCGGATTTGCCCAACCCGGTCGGTGCCATGACCGGCCGGTGGGAAAGGCCTGACGGCCTCCAGGTCAGCCGAGTCCGGGTCCCCATCGGGGTGATCGGTGTCATTTCCGAGATGAACCCCCTGGTGACCGTCGAATCGATCGCACTCTGCCTGAAGTCCGGCAACCTCTGTATTTTTCGGGGTGCTCCGGAGTGGAATTTGACGCACCAAGCAGTTGAATCGGCGTTGCGCAGCGGAGCGGAGCAGAGTGGTCTGTCTACCAGTGCATGGATTCTCGTCGGTCGTCAGGAGAAAGAGATTGCCGTCGAGTTGATGCGCGCGGGGAAAAGTCTCGACGCGCTCATCCCTCGGGGTGGCCCCGGTTTGCGCAAAGCGATGGTGGAGCAGGCAAAGGTGCCGGTGCTGTGCCATGACGGTGGGCTGACGCAACTCTACGTCGACGGAGAAACGGATATTCCGTTGGCCCAAAATATTGTGATCAACTCCAAGGTGCAGTTTGCCGCCGCTGCCAACGCACTCGATACGCTCTTGGTGGAGCAGGTAATTGGGCGGCAATTTTTGCCTCCGTTGATCAATCGCTTGCTGGAGCAATTCAAAGTCGAGGTGCGCGGTTGTCCCAAGACGGTTGCCTTGATGGGCCAAATGGCGATGACAGGCCATACGGCAATTGTTCCGGCAACCGATGCCGATTGGCGGACGCAGTTCCAGGGGCCGGTTCTGGCTGTAAAAATGGTTGAGGGGCTGGACGAGGCCGTGGCCCATATTGCGGAGTATGGTCCCTGTCTTACAGCGGTCATTGCGACGAGTCGGTATGATTCGGCGCAACGTTTCACCCATGAAGTCGATGCCGGGGCTGTGTTGGTGAATGCCTCGTCGCGGCTCAATGCCGGAGATGCCTTTGGCTTGGGGACTGATGTCGGACTCAGCGGGTCTCGGCTGCATGCCAAAGGGCCGATCGGACTCGAACAATTGACCTGTGAGAAATTTGTGGCTTTCGGATCGGGCCAACTGCGGCTCCCGCATCCTGTGCCGGAGACGTACTTTGATGCGATCATGCTCAAGAGACCGTAGAAGACGTGAAACGTGAAACGTTAAACGTGAGAAGTGAATTGGAACTCTTTTCGAGATGAAGGCCTCGAGGTTCGGGCTTCTCGTTTTAAACGAACAGTGGGTACCCTCTCGCAACTCGAAACCCGAAACCAGCAACCTTGACCTTGGAAGACGAGTTACGAACAGCGCTTCACGAACATCTTGCCTGGTGGGGGCTCAAGCGATTTACGTCCGATCACGAGTACGACGCCTGGCAGAGACAGCAATTGTCTCGCGAGGATGTGGCTCGGCTTGCCGCACATGTTGAGCAAAAACGATGCGGCGGTACCCGCGAGGAAGTCGCCTTTTACGATCTGACAGCCGAGCCTGCAATCCTCCCTGTTCTCTACAGTCAACGGTACGACTATTATGAAGCAGTGGGACTGCGTATTGCGGGTCGTATCGGTGACGCAACGCGCATCCTTGATTTCGGCTGCGGAGTCGGGGTGCTTACGACGTTTTATGCCCGCCTATTTCCCGATCGGACATTCGTCGGCCTGGATCGTTCCGGCGCGTCCGTTGCTGCGGCTCGGACAAAAGCAAAGGAATTGGGACTGGTCAATGTTCGGTTCGAATGTGGGGGGGAGACTGTTGAATCACTGCCGAAGCCGTATGACCTTGTCGTATCCGGTCATGCCTTGGTCCAGCATGAACAGGATCCTGGCATCCCGAGCGAGAATTGGCGGACCTTTGCACGGGCGCATGATGCCGTACAGCAAGCGCGGTTCGAACGGCGTACCGGCATCGGGATGCGGCTTGATCTGCTCAATTCGGTATTGGACGGACAGGGGCGCATGATTCTGTTCGAAAAAACACGGCAACTGGCCAGAAGGGTTCCGTTTCAGCGGGCATTGGCAGGGAGAGGGTTGCATCTTGTTGAGCCGCCCGAACCCATCCGGTATCAGGAGGTTGAGGACATCACGGACGACGGCCCGTTGTATCATGTGCAGAAAGGGCAGGCCTCCCTGTCGGAGTGGAATGAGTCGCCCGAACCGGACGATTCGACACCGTTTGATCCTGCCATGCTTCATCTCCCGCCGACGGATCTCGATGCGCCGCTGTACGAGAATCATCATCCGTCGGCCCAAACGGTGTGGGAACGACTCCATGTCCGAACAGTGACGCAAGAAACGACCAGACGAGAGCCGGATGGCCGCCAATTGCATGTTGAACTTGGTCTGTCCGAAGGGCTGGTCTATCTCTATTGTGCGAATACATTCGACCAGCGGCAGCTCGTGATCGTTGATCAGGCTCGGGCCGGTATGCTTGAGGTCTATTATCGGGAAATTGTTGGGGGAACCTCGTAGCAGAATGTGGAGCCCAACGGCCTCACTTCCGGAATGAGAGCGCCAGGACTGGCGGCTCGCCCTGCTCCATGCGTCGCCAGTTCACGAACGCGGCACCTTCCAGAATGGCTGCGTACTGATCAGGACATCGATGCATTAACGCTCCAGCACCGTCTATTTCGAGCGCTACGACACCGCCAGCCGGAGCGTGGAGGTTCGTCATCCCAGTGCTTGGATCATCGAGGTCGGACATGCAGTCGATCCACGCGTCCATGTTGCGACCGTAAAACGGCGGATAGCCGAATGCCTTTTGGAAGACGTCGTGGAACGAGTCCCAGTCGAGAATGCCCGAGGCATCGATCTTGACCGTCACGAAGCTCACGGTCTCACGTCCTTCCGGTAAACTTTTGAGTATCTTGGTCCGGATATGATTGTGGCCACATTCCTAACTGTTGGAGATTCTGCTGAAATCCTAATGACTTGTCAATCGGTGTGGAGGCATCGAGCCAGCAAGCGCAGACCGGGATAGTCCTGAGATGCCTGCAATATCATTAGCATCTACATCAGTAGTGGATTAACGGGGCTGAGCAATCCTTTCCTGTTCCGGTTCAGGACATGAGACGAACTCGGTGGGGCTTGGGCGGGGCCATCGACTTGCTGTTGGAGTCAGAACAGATGCGGTTATGTCAGGTCATCAATGATGAGTATCCAAGTTCTTGCCCGTGGGGAGTCGGTTGTCTATACTCCGTGTGCGTGAATGACCTCCAACCGTCCACCATTTTCCGTCTCTTATCATGGATGAATTGACTCGACAGCTCAGTGAGCGGTTCGGTTTTGCGACGTTTCGGCCCGGCCAGGAAGAGGTCATTCGCGCCGTATTAGCCGGGCGCGACGTGATGGCGGTCATGCCGACCGGGCAGGGCAAGTCCCTCTGTTATCAACTGCCCGCTACAGTCCTCCCCGGCTTGACCCTGGTCATTTCTCCTCTCATCGCTCTGATGCAAGACCAAGTGGCGGCGATGAAACAGCGGAAGATTGCCGCCGCGGCGTTTCACTCCGGTCTCACCGGACTTGAAAAATACCATGTGATTCAGGACCTTGGTCGGAAGCGGATTCAATTGCTCTACCTGGCGCCGGAACGGATGCAGCATGAGGGGTTTCTCAGAATGTTGCGCTCTCTATGGGTGTCGTTGTTCGTGGTCGACGAAGCCCATTGTATTTCCCAGTGGGGCCATGATTTCAGGCCGGACTACCTCAAAGTCGGCCGATTACGCCAGGAGCTCACGAACCCTCCCTGCCTGGCTCTGACCGCCACGGCTACGGCCCGCGTCCAAACGGATATGTGTGCGCGGTTGTCGCTACGTGATCCGTTTCGACTGGTCTCGGGTTTTCGCCGGGCCAATCTTGCCTTGTCCGTCCGTCTCTGCCGGTCACGCCAGGACAAACTTGAGGCGTTGGATCGTCTGGTCCGCGAGACGGAGCGGGGCACTATCCTAATCTATTGCGCGACACGCCGGGCAGTAGAGGACGCAGCGGAGTGGCTGAGCCGGTCTCACCGGTCGGTCGGTTACTATCATGCCGGTCTCTCGGATGAGGAACGCCGCTTCGTGCATGACGAGTTTCGCCGGGGGACGGTGAGAATTTTGACCGCGACGAATGCGTTCGGCATGGGTATCGATAAGCCGGATGTCCGACTGGTCGTGCATTTCGACATTCCAGGGAGTGTGGAGGCCTATTACCAGGAAGTCGGGCGGGCAGGTCGTGACGGACGTCCCGCGGCCTGTGTGTTGCTGTTTCATGAACGGGATTTGTCCACGCAGGAATATTTTATTCAGCAGGCGTCACACGATGCCGATGGTATCGCCCGCGCCGAGCGGATGAGGTTGCTCCTGCAAGATATGCTGAAATATGTCTCCGGACCGACTTGCCGGCAGCTCACGATTCTTGAGTACTTCAGTGATGAGGCTGAGCTGGCGTTGGGTCCCTGTGGGATCTGTGACCGCTGTGTCGGATCGGCGCTGGGGGCGAGCAGGGTTGCATCCCGCGGTGAGGCGGTTTCCGCACGAGCGGTCTTGGAGACCGTGGCTTGGTGTGGAGGCCGGTTCGGCATGAGTCGAATCGTCGAGATTCTCCGGGGGAGCCGCTCGAAAACGCTGTTGGCCTATGGTGCGGAAGATTGCCCGACCTATGGAACCTGCCGGGATACCTCGAAACCTAGCGTGACCGGTCTCGTAAAGGAGCTTATCGACACGGGCTATCTTCAGGTCGAAGGTAGGGACTATCCTCTCCTCGATCTCACCCCCAAAGGACGAGAGGTGTTACAAGGGGACCAAGTCGTGGAGCTGAGGCCGGCAGAGATGCCGCAGCCGGCCATGTCTGCAGAGCAGGTGTTTCGTGAGCGAGTTGCGTCGATGGCGGCTTCGCGGGCCATGCCGGCAGAGCCGCAACTCTTGGAACGGCTTCGGCGACTCCGTGCGGAGCTGGCCGAGGAAGAGGGCGTGGCGCCGTTCCTGATCTTTCATGAGAAAACCCTGAAGGCCATAGCCGGATACAAACCCATGACGCCCGCGGCATTGCTGGATATCCCCGGCATCGGTGATCTGAAGGCCGAGCGGTACGGTCGTCGTGTGCTGGAAGTCGTAAACGGGGAGAAATAGCCTTTAGCCGTCAGGGTGCAAAGTCGTCCGTATTTATGCTATCCATCATGAATTGTCATTCGTGATGTTCGCGTAGGTGATTTCGCGAGTTTTCAGCTTTGCCGCGTGGCGAAGGTCGTCGTATCGCGCCCCTGAGTTCCGGGTTTCGAGTCGCGCGTTTCGACTCGCGGTTGCAAGTTGCAAGTCCCAAGTCCCAAGTTTGGTGATGAAACATGCTTGTCTCGCTGCGTGGAGAAGCGGACACATCACAAAATAAGGTTCATGGTCACGTATGAAATACTGTAGCCGCTGCGGTGCGTCGGTGAGTCAAAAGGTTCCTCCAGGGGATAATCTGCCCCGGCATGTGTGTAATCAATGCGAGGAGATCCACTATCACAATCCCAAAATCGTGGCCGGTTGCATTCCCGAATGGGAAGACCAAGTCCTCTTATGTCGCCGAGCGATTGAACCACGATTGGGGCTCTGGACGTTTCCCGCAGGGTTCATGGAGCTCGGCGAAAGTACCGAAGAGGCGGCGATTCGAGAGACAAAGGAAGAGGCCCAAGCGGATGTCGAGATTTCTGGGCTCTATGCCGTATTGAGTTTGCCCCATATCGGTCAGGTGTATCTCGTCTTTCGCGGGCGTATGCTCGCGCCGACCTTCGAGGCGGGGACGGAGAGCTTGGAGGTGCGGCTATTCTCTCTCTCCACGATTCCGTGGGAACAGATTGCCTTTCCGGTCGTACGTGAAGCACTGAGACGGTATGTCGATGATGTTGCAACCGGCCGATTCGGTGTGCATCTTGCCAGTTTGCATGATCGCCTCCCGTCGTAAGGCGGGCTAGGTCCGTGAGGCTTTTGCAGAAAGTTGTTCAAGCACTCGATTAAGCCGATCTTGCTCTCCGGGCGACACGGTAAGGAATTCGAGGCCGATGCCGTGTAAGCCGGTCCATCGGACCGCCGCATTACCGATCATGATCGGTGTGTGATCTTCGGGTGATTGAATATGCAACTCAAGCTGCATGCCGCTAAACGGGCGGATGACGCTTTCTATCCGACAACCTCTCCGCGACAGGTCCTTCACCGTTCCCGTGTACCGCAACTTGTCTCGCTGAATGAGCGTGATCTGAACAGTCACGGGAAATCGTGGGAACTTACGGACAACCATGATAGAGGTCCCTCTGTGTAACGGTGACGGCACAAGCCGATGTCTTGTGCGATCGATCCGTCATATTGTGGGCGAAGGCCTGTGGCCAGCCTTGTACAGTGTTCTGCGATAGGCTATTGGTTTGAGCGGAACTTGTCAATCGAAAGGGTGATCTACGGATTTTCCCGTATATGTGTCTGAATACAGCCATGGTGAGCGGGCGAGTCAATGAGAACGGCGGGTCAGGAGGACCGTCGGTGGAGCCCCACGGCTTGCGTCTACTTCGCCGAGCCTACTCCGCCGAAGTAGCCCACGGGCTACGAAGGCCAAGCAGCCGTGGCTTCCTGCGAAGGCGGGTGAAGGAGCAGTCGGTCTGATACCGCCTGTTTCGTGGTCTTCGCCCGTGCCGGTTTGATTTTGATCATAGGTGACTCCTACAATGCGTCTCTGACCCGCCTCCGCAGCCTCAAAGGAGGCTTCGGCGGAGTAGGCTCGGCGAAGTAAGTGCCGGCCATGGGGCTCCACAAAGGATGAAAATATGGCTCGGCAGGCCGCTGGGAAGATTCGTCGCTCGAAGAAGGTTTCACGTCGTTCGGTGGCGCTCAACGCATCCGCTAAACGTCGGTTTCAACAACGTTTGTTGAAATGGTATCGAGAATTTGGCCGCGATCTGCCCTGGCGGAAGACGTCAGACCCTTATCATATTCTGGTGTCCGAGGTG
>JAOUPN010000178.1 GCA_029879905.1 Nitrospira sp.
CCCGATTATTCAGAAGAGTCTGAAGTCGTGGAAGTAGACTGTAATAGGCATGATGTTCCGCTCTACACGGCATATGCAGGGTTCTGGTTCTTGATCCCGCTGCTCGTGCGGGTTGGATTCGGCCGTGCCGTTGAGGACCATCCGGAATGGATCGATACAGGAGTGCCGCACAGACTTCTGTCGTCACTTGCGGATCGGCTGGGTATTCCACCGGATGATCCGGTTCGCCTGTGGTTGTCGGATGAGACCGTCGATGCGTGTGCCGGCAACACAGCTATGTGTGATACGGAATTGGCGGAAGAGCTCGATGCGATTGTGGCCGGATGGCGAATGTCCATGCGGCGATGGTGTCGGCTTCACGCCCGCCTTGGGTTGGCCAATGTGGTCCGGCGGCCTGGTTGGATTATGTGGGACAAGACGCATGTGGAGGTCCGGATGCCTTTGCGCAACGTCGATCTGCGTATCCGCCGAGCCGGACTCGACCTCGATCTGGGATGGGTTCCGTGGATGGGACAAGTGATCCGCTTTTACTATGACGCCGAAGGGAAATTCCATGAGACCGGTGGAATCGCTGGGCGTTGAAGAACAGGCTGGTGCCGGAAACTCTGCACCCCACTCTCCTTTGAACAGACCGCAGAAGCCGCGCGCCGGTTCTGTGCCGTCCCCGACGTTGCGGCGGTTGGCCTTGTCTGCCGTTGCGGCTCTTGCTGAGGCCAATCCGACCGTGAATCATCACAGCCCTGAATGGGGGTATTTGACGGATGTACTCAAAAAGGTGCCGTCCGACAAGAGCCAATGGAAACAATCTGTTTTGAAAGCGGTCAGGGAGCCGTCAGGGTTGGATCAGGTGCTGGTCCAGCTTGCCGGAGGGTTGTCCTGTACCGTTGCGGAAGTCCTGGCGGTGGCATTGGCTGCGGCGGTCGATGAAGATCTCATCGTGGGACGGGTGCTTGCCTTTCTACAAGCGCCTGTCGGCGGCTCTCGTCCGACCTTGGGATTGTTAGCTTCAGCATATGCTGATCTGGTCGAGCCGGGCCGACATGCGCTGGATGTGTTTCTGACGGGTTCGGCAATCCGGAGTGGTCTTCTCCAGCTGGGGGGAGATGATGTTCCGGTGCCCGAGCGGGTGGTGTTGGTTCCTCAGGCCATCGGCCTCGCGTTACGCGGTCACGACGGTGTCTGGCCGGGAACAGCCATTGGAATGAGCCCTGAGTCAGCGGTGGCCTTACCGCCTTCTGTGCATGAGACGGCAAGACAGCATGCCCGCAGCATCACATCGGCGCAGCATCAGAGCCTGCTGATTCGGAGCGGATTCCTGGCCGAGGCAAAGTCTGCGGCAACAGCAGTTGCGGCAGCCCTGTCATGCCGCCCGTTGTTTATCGAAACCGAGAAAGTCAGCAGCATGGGGCCGTGGCTCATGCTTCGTGGGTTGATTCCGGTATTTGTTGTCGAGGCCGCTCCGGGGGAGCGGAAAAATATTTCAGACATACCCGAATACATCGGTCCGGTATTGGCGGTGACGTCGTCGGACGGGAGTATTGAACGAGCAGGTGAGGCGATGCCGTGTTGGCTGCTCCCGATACCAGGGGCGGAGGAACGCTACGGTTTGTGGCAGCGTGCCATCGGAAACGGGGATTCAGCAAAAATCTTGGCGCAGGCTCACCGCCATAGTAGCGGGCGGATTCAGATGCTGGGGGGGCAGGCTCTCCGTCAGGCCGCGCTGCAGGGGCGTGCCGCTCCGGATCTTGTGGATGTGGTCGCTGCTTCGGTGACCGGGACGGGGACGGGGTTAGACACGTTGGCGCAGCCCTTGCGCGAATCAATACCAGAAGAAGCTTTGGTGGTGCCACCGTTGCTACGGCGTGAGCTGGATGTGCTGGAGCTTCGATGCCGCTTGCGCGAGGGGCTGGCCGAGACACTGGGAGCGGCGGTGACGATGCGCTATCGGCCCGGCGTGCGAGCTCTGTTCGTCGGCCCGTCAGGAACCGGGAAAACGCTGGCTGCCGGATGGCTGGCGACCAAGCTGGGCTTGCCCCTATACCGAGTTGATTTGGCGTCGGTGACGAGCAAATACATCGGCGAGACGGAAAAGAATCTTGCTCAGCTCTTTGCCCAAGCCGAGCGGTCTGACGTGGTCCTGTTGTTCGATGAGGCGGATTCGCTCTTCGGTAAACGCACGGAGATCAAGGATTCCAACGATCGTTTCGCCAATGCACAAACCAATTATGTCCTGCAACGGATCGAATCATACGACGGGATCGTGTTGCTGACGAGCAACAGCCGCAGCCGATTCGACGGAGCCTTTTCGCGGCGGCTCGACATGATCCTCGAATTTCCGGCGCCTGGACCTGAGGAGCGGCGTGGGCTATGGGTGACGCACCTGGGGGCCGGACATCAGGTGACATCGTTCGAGTTGAATCGGTTGGCCGCCACTGTCGATATGGCCGGTGGGCACATCCGCAACGTGGTGCTGACCGCCGCGGTATTGGCGCAGCATGCCGGACGGCCGATAGCATTTGCTGATCTAGTGGCGGGACTCTCCACCGAATTTCGAAAGGTGGGACGGCAAATGCCGAGTGATTTGGTGACAACATCGTACGTGTGAAACATGCAGGCTCCAGTCGCGACAAAACCGGAAAAGAAGAAACACAGCGAGCCAAATAGTACTGCAAGAACGAAGCCGTCTCCCACTCATAAGTTAGGACTTGGTGTCTCAGTAGGCGTTCCGCTTTTTCTCCAACCCAAACTCACTGTCAGTCAGCCAGACGATCCGTACGAGCAGGAAGCGGACCGCACCGCGGATAAGGTGGTTCAGCGCTTAGCGGAAGGGAGAGGGCGGAGCAGAACGGATTCCACTGCAAAGACGGACATTCAGCGCAAACCCATCTTCGAGAGCGATGAGGAGCTTCAGAAGATGGAGGAGCCGGGCGAGGAAGAAACCCTACAGTGCAAGCCCATCTTCGAGAGCGACGCTCCCCCTGACGAGGATGAAGTGCAACGGCAAGGAGCTTCTGGAGGGGATGGGAACTCCATGTCCGCTTCGCCCGGACTGGAGTCTCGTTTGCAATCAAGTCGCGGGAGCGGCGCTGCTCTTCCGGAAGAGACGCGCGTTCAGATGGAAAGCGCGATGGGGGCGGATTTCACTGGCGTGCGCCTGCACACCGGAAGCGAGGCGATGGGCATGAACAAAGAGCTTGGAGCCCAGGCCTTCACACATGGCAGCGACATCTACTTCGGCGAGGGCAACTACAGACCAGGGTCGCGCGCAGGCGACCACCTGCTCGCGCATGAGCTGATGCATGTGGTCCAGCAGGGCGGGGGGGCGCAGGTCCAGCGCATCGATCGAGATGATGGCGACACGACGACGCCAGGAGCCACGACCAGCACTTCAAGCGGGTCGTCGCTGGCTACTACGATGACTGCGACGAACGGCGTCAACATAGATGTGGCCGCCAGCCGGATCACGGTTCCGAGCCTGACCCTGCCGGAGAATCGGAACCACCACAAGGGCGATAACGGTCTGCCATCGGTGCCCGATACGAACTTCTCGCTGCCGCGGGCTGCGACGCCGAGGACTAAATCACAGACGGCGACCTGGTCGACCTTGATGAACGAGAAGGGCTTCAACGATACACTTAGGGACAAGCTGCCCGCTGAGCCGAACATCGTCGAAAATGGCCAGCGTATCTACTTCTTCAAGCTCGCGCAGTCGGGTGAGCTCGTGGTTGGTGATTATCCGGCCATCCGGAGCATAGTTGAGCGACCGCGTTGGGATCGCGCTGGCAATCTTGCCCGATTTGATGTCGACCACAAGACGGAACTTCAACTCGGCGGTTCAGAGACTAGCGAGCGCAACCTCGAACTACTCGATGCCTCCGCGAATCGCAGCGCTGGTTCTCGGATTCGCAACAAGCTCGTTCATGCGACGAGTACAATCAATGCTGCGGCGCACGAGCTCGGCGCCTGGACTGGCCAAAGAGGCCTTGACAATCTGCGAACGAACTACGAGATCGTCTTCTCGAGAATCGAAACCGAGACTGGAATGGGGGATCCATCGGTCTACTGGGAACCGGATCAAATAGCCGATGGCCAACACCTTGCCAATAATCTCTTCCAGCCTCTGACCTCATCCGAAATCGAACACCTCCGGCAGGGGGATCCGACGAAGTTTACAATCTATCGGATCTCTGGTGCGGGCGCACCGCACCAGATCAGGTGGCCTGAAGGCGAGACCAGCAAGACCTTCAGTGAGGATAGTGGGCGTGAACAACGGCTATTCCGCGGCTTCCGGATGCAGTCGGTCAATCGCGATACGATGACTGTTATGGGCACCTGGTTGTCCCGTAATAAGCACGTAGAACAAGTGTCGGATATTCCGATCCAGCTAGATCCGGTGCCTGGCATCGGGTTTGCTGGTCAGGTCAGGAAGTCAAGCATATACAGCGCAGTCCGCGATAGGCTCAACGTACCTAGTATGAGCCCTGTTGATCTATCAGAAATCGACTTGATGGGAGAAGCTGGGATCTCGGCGTCGGGCAGGATCCTGCCGACGCTACCGCTGCTTCGCGATCTCGACATTGAGATCCTCATCGACGGTGAGACGGTCGAGTTCAGTCGGACGTTCAGCGCGGGGGACTTCGACTTGCCAGGTCCGCTGGAAGTCACCGATTCAACCCTCCGGATCTTTGCTGGCACGGATGGTCTTGGTGCCGAGGGTACGCTCGCGCTTCGAGTCGAGCGAGTCGGCGATGGCGAAGTCACGGCGCGGGTCTCAACCGAGAGTGGTTTCAGTCTACACGGTAATTTCAACTTCGATACAGAGCTGTTCTCGCGGGCGGAGGCGAGGGTGGGCTATGAGAACGGACAATGGAGTCTTTCCGGCGCGTTAGGCATAGACGAAGGCAAGGTGCGCGGCGTACAGTCCGCCGAAATTACGGTCGGCTACGAGAACGACACGTTGTCTGCAAACGGCACGGCAACCCTCGATGTTCCCGGTGTCGAGAGCGGGTCGATCAACATGGAGCTCGGACCCGAGGGCTTCACTCTTGGTGGTGAGTTTCAACTCAGCTCCGATATTCCCGGGATCGAAAGCGGCTCGATCAACGCGACTTTGACGCGCTCGGCCGATACCGGCGAGTGGCAGATCTCGGCCGGTGGCCGCGCCGTGCCGAGTATTCCCGGTATCGAGAGCGAACTGAGCATTCAGTACGACAACGGCATTATTACCATCGGTGGAACCGCGTCCTACGAGCGGGGCATTTTGTCCGGGGAAGTTGAGTTTGGCGCTACCAACCGTGCCGTCGGTCCAGACGGGGAGCCCACGGGCGAGATCGCCGATTCGCTGCGGGCCTACGGTAGCGGTAGCTTGACTGTGACTCTGACACCATGGCTCGCGGCGACCGCAGGGGTTCGCTTCCTCGAGAACGGCGAGATGGAGGTGCAAGGGCGCCTCGGTCTGCCGGCCGCCGTCGATGTGTTTGATCGCCGCGAGATGCGGCGCAATCTGTTCACGGCGCCGACCATTGAGATTCCCCTGTTCGCGATCCCGCTGGGTCCACGCAGCATCGGGCTGGTCGCGCAGATCGGCGGTGGCCTTGAGTTCCGTGCCGGGTTTGGCCCCGGCCAGTTGCGACAGCTGGAGGCGGAGATCACGTATAACCCCGATCATCCTGAACAGACGACGGTGACCGGCCGTGGTCGTTTTGTGGTTCCAGCCGACGCCGGGCTCATCCTCAGTGCGCGTCTTGGGGTCGGGGCCAGCGTTGCTATTGCCAGTGTCACGGGCGGCCTCGAAGTGGCCGGCATCCTCGGGTTGGAAGCCGAAGCCGGAGCCGGCGTCGAAATCAACTGGAGTCCAGGCACAGGAATTACCCTCGACGCCGAGGCCAACGTCTCTGTCAACCCGAAATTCCGTTTCGAGGTCAACGCGTTTCTGCGGGCCAGTCTCGATCTATGGGTTACTGATATCTCGGAAACCTGGCGGACGAATCTCACGGAGTTCGAGTGGGGGCCGGGCATCACATTCGGGCTTCGCTTCCCTGTTCGTTACCGCCAGGGTGAGCCGTTCAACATTTCGTTCGATGATCTTGAGGTCAACTATCCCGACCTTGATATCACACAGATGGCCGGCGATCTCGCCAAGGACATCAAGGACCGGATCTTCTGATGCTGAATTCCTCGAAGGTGCTCAACGACGAAGGCGTGCAGCTGCTGATGCAGGGCAAAGCGGATGCGGCGATCCGCAAGTATTTCGATGCGATCGCCGCCGATCCAAACAACGCCACCGCGCACAATAATCTCGGCTTCGCCCTGGCGTCCAAGGGCCACCATGCAGACGCCATCGTGGAATACGACTGTGCCCTTGCACTGCAAACCGACTACGGCACTGCCCACCTCAATCGTGGTCTGTCACTGCTGGCGCTGACACGTCCGGGTGATGCGGTCGACGCGTTCGCGGCAGCGATCGAATGTGATCGAACGAATATATGGGCCTGGGAGGCACTCGCGGACACGTTCCAGCATGGTGGGCATCCCACCGAGGCCGTACGGGCCTGGCGCATGGTTGTACGTCTCGACCCTCGCCATCTGGTCGCATGGCAACGATTGGCCGCCCTCCTCATCCAGGAGAGTACGCTGGACGAAGCCGACGCCGCGTTACGAAGCGCGGAGTCACTGGCGTCCGACAACGTCACGAATCACGTGTTGATGGGGAAGCTGTTTCTGGCGCGGCAGGATTTCGGTCTTGCCACGCGAACGTTCCGACGCGCACTCATGAGCGACCCTGATCATGCTGCGGCGCGCCATGCGCTCGCCTGTACGTATCTTGCCCGTGGAGATCGCGAGGCCTCCAGGGTTGAGCTAGAGCACGTGCTGAGGCTGCATCCCGACCATCATTTGGCGCGGGTTGATCTCGGCGTGCTTGCGTTAGCGGCAGGGAATCACGATGCGGCCGTTACCCAACTAGGATTAATTCCCGATAGCGTACCGGAGTACGGAAAAGCAATGTATTACCTGGCCATGGCCCATCGCGAGGCT
>JAOUPN010000180.1 GCA_029879905.1 Nitrospira sp.
CGTCCCGTTCTTCACCCTCACTAGAAAATCCTCCGATAGTGCTTTGAGTGCACCCCCGATTCATCCGCAAACCCCAAGGATCCTTTGTCCGGGCTTCCTGTGTCGTTCATGTCGATCCGGTAATGACCACGGACGGCTTCCATGGCGACTTCAAACGGGATGGCTCCGGGATAGAGGCTGCCTGGTGCATGGGCTCCACGCGTGAGGGTGCGGATGGTATCTGCCTCCGCAAACTGCGTATCGGAAACAATAAAAATATCCGCAATGGAGTGGTTCCCAAGGGTATGACCTGGGGTGGTCGCCGGCAATTGATTGCCGAGATTGCCGGCTAACCGGTCCTCTTTGAGTCGCTTCAGGAGGGCAACGATCTGGCTGTCCGTTGCCTGTGCCGGTACGACTAATCCAATGGCATTCATCTCCGGGATGGTCGAGTGCACCTTGAAAATTACGGGTGCGGCTTCCGGATCTTCGATGGCCGATACGGTGGGACCTTCGGTACCGGTCGCCTGTTTATTACGTGAACTGGGCACAATCATCATGACAAACAGCCATATTCCTAACAGAACGCCGAACATCACAATAAGCGGGTGGACGCCGGCGCGTTTCCCTTCTTCGTAGGGGCCGTGATTCTCGCTCATGGGCGGGTGTCCTCTTCCTTGATCGCTGAGTTCCGTGTCGTCGTGTCATGGGGACGCCGGGCGAGACGCTGTTTGGCCTCTTCCCACAGGATGTCCATGTCGGTTAAGGTCATTTCCGTGAGGGGTGTCCCTTTTTCAGCTGCCTGAGATTCTACGAGGTGAAACCGATCGACGAAGCGATTGGTGGATCGGCGTAGCGCCTCTTCCGGATTGACCTTCACAAAGCGGGCCAGGTTGACGAGCGAGAATAGGATATCTCCCAACTCCGCCTCGATTTCAGCTTGTCCGCCAGCCTGGCCTCGTGCAGCCTTCACCTCAGCGGTACCTTCATTCTCAACCTTAACCTCATCCTGAGCCCCGGCCAGTGCCTCTTTCAATTCGCCGACTTCTTCCGCTACCTTTCCAAAGATCTGTTCGAGCCCTGCGGCATTCTGCGGCCAATCGAATCCCACCCGTGCGGCTCTGGCTTGTACCTGATAGGCCCGTAAGAGGGCCGGCAGGGTTTTGGGGACACCTGCGAGGGCGGATTCTTTCTCTCCCGCCGCATCACGTTCGGCTCGCTTGATCTCCTCCCATTGGGTTACGACCTGTTCACCATCGGCGAGCGAACCGACTTGGTCGTTGGTTCCAAAGACATGGGGGTGGCGCCGGATGAGTTTATCCGCGAGAGTATCCAGTACGTCCTCAATCGTAAACGTGCCCGCTTCGGCGGCGATCCGGCTGTGGAAGACGACTTGTAACAGCACGTCGCCTAGTTCTTCTCGCAGTTTGGCGCGATTGCCCTGATCGATCGTCTCCAGGACCTCGTATGTTTCTTCCAGCAGATAGGGCTTCAGCGATTCATGGGTCTGCTTTCGATCCCACGGACAACCGCCCTCGGCCCTGAGGGTGGCCATAATGCCGACCAGTTTGGTGAATCGTTCCGACATCGGTGTTAGCGAATCATGATGGTTCGTCGTGACAGCGTGAACAGCCGGTCACCCGCCGTCGC
Source organism: Nitrospira sp. (assembly GCA_029879905.1). Lineage (GTDB taxonomy): Bacteria > Nitrospirota > Nitrospiria > Nitrospirales > Nitrospiraceae > Nitrospira_D. Next base: position 1,630 of record JAOUPN010000180.1, read on the forward strand.
TTGCAGCCATGGCATTGAGCCGTGGAGGGTACGCGGTACGTGTCATCCACAAGCGTCATGAAGGAAGACACGCTTCGGCGAGGTGTCGCCACGGATTACACAGCGACCAGCGCTGGAAAGTCGTGGGGCTCCACTCTATACTGAGAACAGCTGTCGCTTCAATGGTGTCGGTGTCTTGCGGGAGATTAGGCCCTATGGTAGGGTACGCCCACAGTAAGGCCTGTTTTTTCAGGGGGGAGCTGATGGCAGAAGAAGAACAGGGGTTTGTCATTCGGGATCGGCGCGGGAGTAGCGGGTCGGATGCTCCTTCGGTATCCGCTCCTGAGACAAAAGACACACCATCATCGTCAACTCAGCAGGCCGCTTCATCTCAGGCTGCTCCATCGCAGGATGCTCCGGCTCAAGAGGCTCCGGCGCTTCCGGTTACATTCGCATCTTTCGTGATTTCTTTGGGCTCGTCGTCGATGATGTTGATGGGGGAACAGTTGGATCCCCGTCAGGAGACGATGCCGGTTAACTTGCCGCAGGCCAAGGAAATTATCGACCTGTTGTCTGTTTTGGAAGAGAAGACCAAGGGAAATCTGACTTCCGAAGAACAGACGGTTTTGCGGGACATGCTCTACGCGTTACGTATGAAGTATGTCACATTAGCCTCGCCGAAGTAGGCATTCGGTTTTTCCCGCACCCTGTAACTCCCTGATTCTGATAGTGATTCAGGGGTCGTAATCTTTCGGCGGACTTTGAAACTCTCCATAAGTTGGCTATAGTGACGACAACTGCCTTTCCAGCATCGATGGAAAAGAGGCCGATCGCATGCCTGAAACGGACCGGTTAACACACGGACCTGGCCTGATTCCTATGAAAAGTGGTATGAAGTCGCGGTCGGCTGCGAGTAAACCGCCTCAAGGTCATCCCCCCGACGGTCCCAAGGAATCTGATCAGAAGAAGCCGCATCTCCGTCCTGTCTGGATCGTCCTGATCCTCTTAATCCCCTGTGTCGCGCTGACACTGTATTACTCTTTCGTCGCCGTCCCCGGAGGCGAGGAGAAAGAGTCGCTGCTCCCCACCACCAGCTATGCCATCGTGTTGTTGCTGGTGAATCTCGACTTGATCGGGCTGGTTGTGCTGACCCTGCTTTTGTCGAGGAATCTGATCAAGGCCTATTTCGAACGGCGGCATCAGCTCGTCGGATCGGGGTTCCGAACCAAGCTCATCGCGGCGTTTCTTGGATTTTCACTGATTCCGACCATCCTATTGGCCATCGTCGCGAGTGGGTTTCTGAATAAAGCCGTCGATGTGTGGTTCAGTGAACAGATCGAAAACGTGATGAGAGACTCGTATGAGGTCGCGCGGTTGCAGCATGCAGGCCATATTGCGCTTGCCGTAAACAGTGCCCGCGCGATCGGGCAGGAGTTGTTCCGAGAAGATATGTTGATTCCGGAGCAGCGCGATCTGTTGATCGCCGCAATGGCACGGAAACGCATGGAGTCCGGAGTCGCCGGGATCGAAGTGTTTTCGAACAAGATGGAAACTCTGACCAAGGCGCTCGACATCAATGTGCCCGACGAGGCGTTGGATTTGCCGGTCAGCCAGCTTGTGCTCCAAGTCATCAACGGGAAGCAGGAGTTCACGTCCGTTCAGGAAGCGCAATCCGGTCGTCTGTTTCGCGCGGGGATTCCGGTGGCGTCCAGTATTCGCGGCGGTGAATTGGCCGGTGTGGTCGTGGTTGAAACCTACGTGCCGGAGTCATTGCTGACGAAGATGGAAGGGATCAGTCGTCAGTATCAGGAATACAAGCAAATCAAGGCGATGAAGAATCCGATCAAGGCCGGTGCGTATCTGTTTGTGGCGGTTGTGACCGTCATGTTGCTCTTCAGCGCCACGTGGTTTGGTTTTTATGTCGCGCGCGGTATCACCGTCCCGATTCAACTATTGGCGGAAGCCACGGAAGCGGTCGCGCAGGGTGACCTGACCGTCCAGATCGATGCACAGGCAACCGATGAGATCGGGACGCTGATCGAGTCGTTTAACCGGATGACTCAGGATTTGCAGGGCAGCAAGTCCAAGTTGGAAGAAACCAATCTCACGCTGATGAGCGCGAACGTCGAGCTTGATCGTCGGAGGACCTACACCGAAACGGTTGTGGCCACGATTCCAGCCGGCCTGTTGTCCATCGATCGGAACGGGGCGATTACGACATTTAATCCGTCGGGTGAGCGTATTCTTGGATTGGAGGGGGATCGGCTTCGCGGACGTTCGGCGAATGATGTGTTCAAAGAGTTCGGACTGGAGGTGTTTCAAACCGCCTATGACCGCATGTTGACGGAAGAGCGTGACAATCTTGCCCTTGAGGGCCAATTGGATGTTCAGGGGAAATTAATCACGATCGGCTTAAACGGATCTCGTATGCGGGATGAGGCGAACAAAGACTTGGGATTTGTGTTGGTATTTGAGGATTTGACGGAGCTGATTAAGGCACAGAAAGTTGCGGCCTGGCAGGAAGTGGCACGGCGTGTCGCGCACGAGATCAAGAACCCACTGACCCCCATTCAATTATCCGCCCAGCGGTTGCGCAAGAAATTTTTGGAGAAGGCGCCGGATCTCGACCGGATCTTCGACGATGCGACTACGGTCATTATCAATGAGGTCGCCAGTATCAAACACATGTTGGATGAGTTTACGAAGTTTGCAAGGCTGCCAGACCCCCAAATGACCAGGCAACCGCTCAACGGTGTGGTGCAGGAAGTGACGGCATTGTATCGGGCCATGCAAAAGGATATCGATGTCATTGTCGATCTTGATGAGGAGCTGCCGTTGGTCAACTACGACCGGGAACAGTTGAGGCGCGTATTCGTCAATTTATTCGATAACGCGATCCAGGCCATGAATCAAAAAGGTCGACTCTGGGTGAGTACGAAGTACGATGCAAAGCACAAGCGGGCGGTGGTCACCGTGGCGGACGAAGGGGCCGGTATTCCGCCCGAGGATCAGGAGCGGCTATTTGTCCCCTACTTTACTCGCAAGAAGACAGGAACCGGACTGGGGTTGGCGATCGTACGCCGGATCATTACCGATCACGAAGGACAGATCCAGGCCGGGAACAATATGCCGAAAGGAGCGATATTTACGTTCGATTTACCGGTGTAACGAGATAGTGAAAAGTGAGGGGTGATGGGTGACGAGCGGTGAGAGTCATGCGACCTCACTGATCACCCATCACTGATCACCCATCATAGGAGAATCATGTCGGCATCGATTTTAGTCGTGGATGATGAAGAGGGAATTCGGACCTCTCTGAGAAGCATTCTTGAGGATGAGGGGTATCAGGTCGCGGTGGCATCCAGTGGCGGCGAAGCGCTGAAGATTTGTGGAACTGATCCGCCCGATCTGATGATTCTGGATATCTGGATGCCCGAAATGGACGGATTGGAAACGTTGCGTCGGGTCAAAGAGTTCGTGCCGACGATGCAGGTCATGATGATGTCCGGGCACGGGTCCATTGAAACGGCGGTCAAGGCGGTCAAACTGGGGGCCTACGACTATATCGAGAAGCCGTTGTCGTTGGAGAGTGTGACGCTGCGTGTCAAGCATGCGTTGGAACAGTATCGCCTGGCGCAGGAAAACCGCGCGCTCCGAAACAAGGTTCAACAGAAATTCGAGTTGGTCGGGCAGTCGCCCGTGATGCAACGGTTACGGCAATTGATCGGAACTGCCGGCCCCACAAACAGTCGGGTATTGATCGGGGGGGAAAATGGGACCGGCAAGGAGTTGGTGGCGCGCGCCATCCATATGCATAGCGTGCGTGCCGATCATCCCTTTATCGCCGTCAATTGCGCCGCAATACCCGAAACGTTGATCGAGAGCGAATTATTCGGTCATGAAAAGGGATCGTTTACCGGGGCGACGTCGATGAAGCGCGGACAGTTTGAACAGGCCAACGGCGGGACGTTGTTTCTCGACGAAATCGGAGATATGAGTCTCAATACCCAGGCCAAGGTGTTGCGGGCGTTACAGGAGCAGCAGTTTACGAGGGTCGGCGGCACCAAGCTGCTGAAGGTGGACGTTCGGGTGTTGGCCGCTTCGAATAAGGATTTGGAAAAAGAAATTCAAAAAGGGCAATTTCGTGAGGACTTGTTTTATCGTCTCAATGTCGTGCCGATCATTGTCCCGCCCCTACGTGATCGGCGAGAGGACATTCCGGCGCTGGTTCAGCACTTCATGAAGATTCACGCCGAAGAACAGGGTTTGCGGATGAAGGAAGTCTCACCGGAGGCCATGACGGTGCTGCAACAATACGAATGGCCCGGTAATATTCGGGAATTGAGAAATCAGATCGAGCGGCTGATGATCATGGTGCCGGAGGCCGTGATTGAGGCGCAGCAAGCAGCCATGTCTATTCAGGGAAGGGCCGTCAGTTCGACGGTTTCTCCGCATGTGGGAGGTCATGCCGGCGGTGCCTTGCTTATGAAGTCCTACGAGTCATTGAGAGATGCGCGCAATGCTTTTGAAAAAGAATATATCGGACGCAAGTTACGCGAACATCATTGGAATATTTCACGCACGGCTGAAGACCTGAAGATCGAACGCAGCCATTTGCACCGGAAGATCAAACTCCTGGATGTGGAAATGCGGCCGGAGGGGTGAAGAGGCCTAGGCGGCCAGTCTCTCGCTTGTGCAGGGCTGAAGCGCTGTCGTGGTGTTCCGAGGAGTGGAAGCCTTCGGAAATTCCCTCGCAGACTCGGTCAGTTTCCGCTTTCCTTCTCCTCGAAACAACGACAGCCGTGATGCTTCAGCCGTGCAGTCGGCATGAGACCAGCCACCCAGGCTGGGAGAACTATGCGGGGGATGCGCGCAGTGAGAAACGGCCGGCTGCCCTGTTGAGAGAAAAGAGTTGGAATGGCTTCTTTGACGGCAGGTGAAACGAGAAGCCTGAATTTGAAACTTTGCTGGGTCATGTGTTGTGCGAATATGATGCGTTTCTGGAAGTCAGTGGTGCGTGCAGTCGGAACAGACCACGTCATGGAATTGTGTGGTGGGGTGAGTTTTGATGTAATCGTTAAGGGAAGATTCGGACAGGTGTGCTGTTTGGGCCTTTTTGCATGAAGAACACACTGGAATCATCCGATGCAGCTTATCAATATCATGCATGGCTTGGTCGAGCTCGGCGATGGTTTTGGTCAGCTCCAGTTCCCAGTTTTTTCTCGCCTCAATCTCCTCTTTGAGCCTCAACGCCGATTTGACTCTGGCGAGCAGCTCAACTTGGTCGATCGGTTTTTTGACGTAGTCGGCGGCACCGGCTTCAAATGCGTCCTGTAAGAAATGGGTTTGGCTTCTCGCCGTGACCATGATAATTGGGGTTACTCCGAAGGCAGGGACCGATTTGATACGCCGG
>JAOUPN010000031.1 GCA_029879905.1 Nitrospira sp.
TTTAGATGATCTTGAGCTCGACGGTGAGGATGACTTGCTTGGGCTCTATCAAGGACAGTCATTGGCCGACGAATCGTTCTTTGGAGTAGGAGGAACGCAGCCGGCAAAGATTTCGATCTATCGTGGTCCGATTCTTCGCCATTGCGACAGTCCGGACCAAGTGGTGCAGGAGGTGTACGACACCGTGGTACACGAATTGGGACATCATGTGGGGCTGGATGATGAGGAGATGCCCTATTAAGAATTGAGAGTTGAAAATTGAGAGTGTAGAGTGAATTCAAAATTCTCAACTCACAATTAGTTTCTTGCTTTATAGAATCCCCTCACTAGCATGACAAGCCCAATCGCAATCATGGGAGTGGAGAGAATTTGACCCATGGTGACTTGCGCGAACATAAATCCCAGGTGTTGATCCGGTTCTCGAAATTGTTCCACGATCAATCGGCAAGTCCCGTAGCCGGCCAGAAACGTCCAGAAGATCGTTCCCGGCGGTGTCTCTCGGCGACCAATAATCCACAGCACCGTAAAGAGCAGTAGCCCTTCCAGTCCGGCTTCATAGAGCTGAGACGGGTGTCGGCATGCCTCCCCACCGGTCGGGAACACCATGCACCAGTCGACGTCCGTTTCCCGTCCGTATAGCTCGCCGTTGATAAAATTGCCTAGTCTGCCGAAACCCAGTCCGATCGGTGTGACGGCTGCGGCGAGGTCCGCGACTGTATAGGATGGAATGCCGCGTCGTTTGCTGAACCAGAATAGGGCGATGATGGTGCCGAGTAATCCTCCATGGAAGGACATGCCGCCCTCCCATACTGCGAAGATCTTTAAGGGATTCTGTGAGTAGAAGGCAAAGTTGTAGAACAGGGTATACCCGATTCTTCCGCCCAGAAAGACCCCGAGGGCCGCAAAGACCACCATGTCATAGACTTGGTCGGGTGAAAGGGGCAGCGCCTTGCTTGCCGCCCGTTGTTTAATCAGCCAGTAGGCGGCGGTCAGCCCGATCAAATACATCAACCCGTACCAGCGGAACTGCAGCGGGCCGAGTTCGAGAAAGACGGGGTTGATATTGGGAAAGGGAATTGCGGCAAACGAACCCACTCAGTCTCCTCCATGACAGAACCAGGTGGATGATAGGTGAGGAGCCCTTCTAATGCAAGCGGACGGAATATCTCAAGGTAGTACTTCTTGATATCTGTCAAGTGGCTCTGGTGGCCGATTCACAGGGTCTGACTGTTGGATTTCTGAAACGCCCGGGCAGTGAACTGTTGGGAAAACGAGACCATTGATGACTTCGGCTATGTTATGGCATGGAGAATGCCGATATTTCGAGGAGATACAAACCGGCATGTGCTGGCACGGTTACTGCTATGACAAGTGAGTGATAGCAGGGTTGGTATCGATGAACTCTTCAGCACAACATTTATATTTATTAAGGAGGTTCGTCATGTCGGATCATGGAAAGCAAGTGTCCAAAGTTGCTGCGATGATTGCCGGTGGAGCCGTTTTCGGGGCTGGACTGGGGCTGCTCCTTGCGCCAAAACCCGGCATACAAACACGGCGTGATATCAATCGATATGCCAAGAAGGCACAAATGCAGGCTATTCGTGTGGGTCGGACGGTACAATCCGGAGTGAAAGATTTCATGCGGGAAGAGCAGGACACCGCAAAGAACGGTGAAGAGCAAATGGTGCTTTCCGCGGCAGCAAGTTAGTCTCTGACCGAAGCGTGGCGAGCCGGCCTGTGCCTTGGCTCAGGCCGGGTGCCCCGCTAGGGTGAAGTGCTGAGATATGAGTGTTGAATACGGGCCCAGGACTGAGTAGTGAGGACTGAGGACTGCGATAAAATTTAGGACTCAGCAACGAAGGATGAAGACAACCAAGAAGTGCTGAGATATAAGGGGAAGTCGCGGAAGCGGCAATATCGTTTCTGCTGATCGTAATGATACTCGTCGGTAGAGTGGTTCGCTAATTGCTCCTGGATATTTTTCCCTGCCGGATGAATTCCACCTGTGAGGATGAGGTGGTTTCTATCGGAGGAGCGTCGCCTCCATAGTTTGCCGGAAACACGTACAAGCGTTCGCCCAGTGAGAAGAGCAGCTTATACTCAATACTGTGACCGCGCAGGTTGAGAGAGGGGAGTGTGGACAATGCGGGGTGCATATCCCGTTTGCCGTAGTTGCTGCCAATCTGAGTAGGAACCCAGTATGAACAAAGAACGACGATGCTCACAGAGAGAAGGAGTACCGTCCGATTTAGCCGGATGTTTGCGTTTCGAATCGACACCAACGTAAGGGTGAACAGAGAAGCCAGAAGGAGTAAAAACATCGCGAGCAAAACGGCCGATAGGACGATGGCTGTCGTCAGCAAGCCGAGTTCGCCAAGGATGATATCTACAATCCCCAGAGCAAGAGCGGTCCATGGGCCATAGGTCGTTACAGCAACGGCGATTTTGAATCGTGTGCTTGTCAACGCCTGTTCTGCGGTCTCAATATCGAATAGCCCCATGATGGCAAGGAACGCCAGAAATACAGTCAGCAGAAGCGGAGTCATGCTTCGCTCAAAGAAGATAGCCATGGGGACTTCATCCAGTATCCATACTGCCCCGAATTGAGCGAAGTAGGCCCTGACGTACAGCATTCCCTCAAAATATGCTGCAGCTGTGAGGGCGGCCAGGCCGGCTAGTGCCTTTGGCACATGCTCGGCATGCCGTTGCGCACCAGGAAGAGGTGATTTCGAGTGAGGGGGCCGTTGTGTCGGCATGGTTCACTCACTTTGACGAGGCGTCGCCAAAGGCTCAAAAGAAACCCACGGTTGGTAAGCTGTCAGTCTCCACCGAGAAGAGCATGCGTATCATATTGTGCGGCATGCTCGGCATGCCGTTCTTGCGTCCCACGCGCATCAGGATCGTATCGCCCATATCGGCATCAATATTCGGTACTGCCCCGATTGTCTATCTGATATGAGCCGAGACCGATGAGTCACCCTCGCAAGTTCGGGTGTGTGACCAGGTAACCATGCGGGTCGGGTACTTAGCAAGAGGTAGATGTTCGCAAGATTGTGGAGCCCCACGGCCTTTCAGCCGTGGCCCCTCTTGAGTCTTCGGCGACACCTCGCCGAGCCTACTCCGCCGAAGTCGCCGACAGGCTACGAAGGCAGGGCGCCAAAACGTCAGATGATACACGCCATTCCTCCACGGTTTGCTAGCCGTGGCTTCCTGCGGAGGCGGGTGAAGGGAAGGTGCATGCAGTGCTCTCGGACGCTCTATTTGATAAGCGGGTGCGGCGTCCGGTTGTTTGTGCGGAAAATGCGGAGTAGAGATTGATGTCATCTGGTCCCCTCTCCTGCTTGAATCGTACTAATCCCGGTGTTAAAGTTCCGCAGTTCGGCTGTGTCTGTTCAAGGGAAATCAGTAACGTCCGGGCAATGATTGCCGTAAGTCAGCGAGAGAGGTCCGTGAGTCATTCTTTGTCGGGCACATACCGGTCATAGCCGTGTAGAGGAAAAATTCTGTGCTTCAGGGAAGAGGATTGGCGTAGTATAGGTGGGTGTGTCAATATGCCGGAGTGGCGGAATTGGTAGACGCAAGGGACTTAAAATCCCTCGGAGCCAAAAGCTCCGTGCCGGTTCGATTCCGGCCTCCGGCACCACGTTCAGTATAACCCCGCGATAAATATCCATTTTCAAGCAGCCTTGTAGTAGGGGAATCTACGGAGTTTTCCCTGTCTATACGTGTTGCGCGATTAAACCCGTGTTGCAGCAACATCGCCTGCAACAAATGCGGGATGGAGATTTGTCATGGGGATTCGTGCGCGAGGTCCTAACTACCTTATCGACGTAACCGTGAACGGTGTTCGCCGTACCGCCACTAGGCACACACGGGAAGAAGCTGAAATCGCAGAAGCAAAGTTGCGGGCGGACCTACTCAAGACAGCGGGTCGTGCCACGGACCAAGGCACATGGACATTAGCCCAGGCACTTGAGCGGACGGCTAGTGTCTCTTGGAGTGACCGGGTCAGCGGAGCGAAGTTGACCCGAAACGCTGAGATGGCCGTGGAGTTCTTCGGCCCTGCGACCTCTCTTACCGAGATCACTCCAGATAAATTAGATGAATATGCTGCCCACCTTGCTAGACAAGGCAATGCTAGCGGTACGATCAATCGGAAGTTGGCTGCCGTCTCCAAAATGCTGACGATTGCAGTTGCACGCGGGAAGCTGGCAAAGAAGCCCACTGTTCCGCGTCGGCGAGAAGGGGAAGGGCGCGTTCGGTTCTTGTCGGAACAGGAAGAAGCCGCCTGTTTGGGCCTACTGACCCAGTGGGATAAAACCGATCACCTAGACGCCTTCGTGGTTCTCATTGATACAGGATTACGCGGTGGTGAAGTGTGGCGGCTAGAAGGTCGGGACTGTGACATCGATAGGGGGCTGATTACCGTCTGGCAAACAAAGAATGGCAAGCCACGCACTGTTCCCATGAGTGACCGGGTAAAGCCTATCCTTGAGCATCGGCGGATGTTGTATCCGATAGGACCACTGTTTCCCGGTATGGACAACTATCGATTTGAGCGGACATGGGATCGAATGCGGACTATCTTAGGATTTTCTGAGGATGTTCAGTTTGTGCCGTATGCACTGCGTCATACGTGTGCAAGTAGGTTGGTTCAACGAGGGGTAAACCTTCGTGTGGTTCAGGAGTGGATGGGACATAAAACAATCACAGTGACTCAACGGTATGCGCACCTCTCACCTACGGATCTTCTTCTGGCGGTTAAGGTGTTGAACCGCCAGCCGGTCAGCGACACGTTCCAGAGTGTTTCATAACCTTCAACGCTCCCGACGTGGTAGACAGCGGGGATACTGATGGGATGTCTGTGGAAATGTCGTAAGGTGAGGACCAACGAGAGAACTGTATCGAATTTGGCCAAGATTGTGTAGAGGCGGGTTAGATAGGGTTAGATGGCTACTGTTCTATTAATTGAGAGTAGAATCTTTGCAGCTGCTTCTGTTTCTCGGGAGAGAGGCCTGGGATTGCCCAGCCGGTTAATTGCGAGGCGGTGTTAAATGCTGGTTTATTGGGTGACAGGTCTGCAAGAAGACTTGTTGACACTATCGCTGAGATCACTCGCCCCGGTTGTAAATATCTTTTGAAATGTCTTTTGTGCTTGACCAGAAAATCCATGTTAATTTGCTGGATAATCTTTCCCATAGCCTCTTGAGTACTTGCCTTGAAAATCTGGCCACCGGCTAGAAGATCATCAAGGTTTATAGCGAGTAAACCAAACTTATGTGTCGATTCAGTTTGGTGAACTCCTTCTGACAGCACTTTGGCCACATTGTTGTCTGAGTATAACTTCTTGCAGGCAATGCCGACCGTTGCGTCTTCAAAATGTACGACCAGGTCGGGTTCGTGAAGGTCGGTGTCTATACCTCTGCTATTGAGGGTGGACCATAAGTCCAATTCCCAAAGAATGTCTTTGGCCTTGGATGGTTCTCGCTGCATAAAGTCAAGACTGCCAGATGTAAGATCTGTGAGGTATCTTTTGCGATTTGGTACGGTAGCCAACGGCAAAATTGCATTGGCGACACGATCAATAGAAGAGACACGGAACAGTAATTGGTAGTTTGCTGTCGCTTGATCGTTCATCAGCCATGCATCAGAAAACCTTTGGGCATCGGCCACAAGTTCAGTAAGATCACAACCCGGTGGTAAGGGGATATTGTTGTCGGCATAGAGTCGTTTAATTGCTTTCGCCTTATCTTTGAGGTGAAGATAGGTTTGTGTAGACGAAGTTGTTAGATTGGATGCTACACCCGCAGGGACAATTAACCCGGATTTCGTTGGAAGCCATAGTTGTTCTTTCTTTCTGTCGATAGACAAGCGGCAGTCCTATTCAAAGGTGAATCTAGTTTAAGGATGTAGTCTACCTAAATAGACCTCTTACTTAAGAGGTATTTGCCCTTCCTCCATTCCCACGGCGGAACCGCCTCAGGATCAGCCCATAGACCCCTCTTAGCCCCTCTCGCCTCTTGCTCCAATCGCTGAAGCTGAGTGCCTTTCGGTGCATACTTCCGGCACCTCCAGCACCACACCTCTTTGGCCAGTTTGTGGTTGACGTTCGTTCCGTTTGACAGCCGGACATCAGCTCGGGTACGTCCCTATTTGTTCTTGCAGGTGGGACAGAAGAGTGACTTCCTTGCCTTGTCTCTCAGTGTGTGTGGAACCATAATGGTTAAAGCATCCGACACCAGCCCCCTAGACAGCTGTTGCCTAACTCAGAACCTGGATTTGTTTAGTCCTCTCTGCCGTATAACAGAAGCATTGATCAGCTCTATCAAGGCTGTCGGAATCCCCCTCGTAAAAGGGGGGCGAGTGCGTGGTCTACTGCGGCTCGGTTACGTGTTTGATCAGCCAAAAGTTCTTCCTTGGACACGTCGTAAAAACCATCACGTGAAGCTCCATAGGAATGCTTTACGAACAGTTGAATGCCACCTCCATTGAAGTAGAAGACATTGCCGTCCATATCCTCCAGAGTCACTAAAAGCGAAAGTGCATCCACTGTCCCAAACATGTCTGCACTCGAACAGAAGATGAGAATGGTCGTGGAAAGTTCTTGAGTAGTACCGTCCCAACTGGCATCACAACCAGCAAACTTTGCAGTTACTACCTTCACTTTAGCCCGGAGCAACGATCTTGCGTCTGTCACGGGTTGGATTTGTTCGAGGGCGGCCCTTTGCAGCTCTTGGAACTTGTTCTCGTCAAGGGCGCCTGTTATGGTATCAAAGGCACCACCCTTCTCCCGAGTGACATCGGCCAATTTCTCAGCGTAAACGTCCTGTGTCACAACCTGGAAACCTGCCTGAGTGAGTTTTTCAGAGATGGCGGTATCAAAAACTTGTTTTGCTATTTCCGCTTGTGGAAGCTCTGATGGAACATCTGTAGGTGTGAGTACAACTACCTGCAGAGCTTTGGTGTTATTCATATCAGTTTTGAATGAGTGGCTATAGTAGGGGCGTTCACAGCCTGTCATTGAAAGAGTGAGAAGTACGGCAATCTGCAGCAATATGCAAATCCTGCTTTTTTCATTCCTCACTTGCATCATGACCCTCCTCTTACAGCATGGTTGTTCCTTAGAAGTGATATGGAAACTCTTTCAAAGTAAACGCAAGAACATCTCATATGCAATCCAATAAATGAGGAGTGCATATTGGCGTCATAGGTCTACCCATGTAAGGCTTATTGGCATTGCAACCCATGATGAATTATTGCACAGCTGCACTCCAGTGAAACGGAATTGTTACCGGCAAGATGTTCGAATGTAGTGGGGCACTGTACGGATAGTGAATAGATCGATGTAACACCGGTCCATAGAAGAATGCGCCGCTCATCCTTAATTGACTACCCACCGCACAGAGTATTTGCACAACCAACCTTCGCCTTGTAGTGCATTCTTCCTTCGCCAACCGTTGCCTCATTTCGATAATCCGGCCTAGCCGCTCCAGGAGGTTCAAGGACTGCTGAGAGGTGAGGCCATGTTTGTTCAAGAGTTCTAGCAGGTCGTCTATTATTATGTTTTCGGTTTCTGTGAGTAGGTACGGCTCTGGAAAGGCGGTTTCTGGGATCTTCGCACGGGGGGTTCTCTGGCGAAACTCAGAGATGATCTCAAAGAGGTCTTGTTTGGTGCAGAGGCCTTTGCGTTCTAAGACTTCTACAATCGCGGCAATCTCCCACAGGTTGAAGATCGTGGCTTCTTCCACGGGCATGGTTTCGCGTTTGGGGCGGTTGTTATGCATATGAGGTTTAATCACTCCGCAGGGCAAGCCACGTTCTTCATTGTTTCTGCAATACTTCTTGGGATAATTGGCGTCCACTTGGACGGAGTATAATAACTGGAAAGCGGATCTCCGGTACCCATGCCTTCGGCGTAATCGATAGATGCAAGAAACCGAGATTCTTCTTCCGCACAGTCAAATTGAGCCAAGATTTTTATTGAGAGATATGGTTTGTTGTCTGGAGTAGCCTGGGGCTTGTGGTAGTCGTGTAGCACCCACATCTTTACCGTATGGTCTTTCCTGCGAATCGTACTGAAGTCGGCATACATATCGGAGTCTGACGTAGAAGTTATTTTCGTCCAATCCGCATAGGCTGACTCAGCACTTAGGCATAGGAGCACTGCCAGAATAAGCCGCCTCATGAAAAATCCCCCTGTGTCTCAATGAACTCCGCCAAGTCGTCACAAGACTCGTCATCAATTACCAATATATCAACCCCGTACTCATCACCACGTGCCCACTGCACGATAGCAGCGGCAATATAGATAGGCCGATAGGAACGTAAGGACACGGTGAGGGAGCACACTTCTCCCACCCGCAAGGGCAAATCACCTGAGAACCGCCCGCCGGTCAGCGAGAGATCCCAGATGGTTCCAGATCCCTCAAAGTTCCTGACATAGTACACAGCGGGGAAACTGACGGAATGCCAGGGGAATTGTCGGAAGGTGAGGGGCATAGGTGGCCGAGTGTAAAGCGAGACATGAGGAATGCGCAATAGGACATCGGGGCTATATCCTCCATAATGTCTCGGTTTACAAGGCAATTGCGGCAGATACCGATGTGATCGATAAAACACACGACAAACGATTGGATGGTATCAAGCCACGACTGGCATCTGTTCATGCGTCATTCTCTTCGCCAGTCAGTAGCAACCATGCGAGGAAGTCACGACCCTTCTCGGTAATCACCATTCCATTTGCAATAGGCTTTATGAAACCAAGAGCGAGTGGACCATCAAACGTATCTTCAGACCCACCTCTAATAGACATTCCCTTAAGCAATTCACTTCGGCGTTCAATGAAACTATTAACTGCACCGCTGTTACTTATCTTCTCAAATTCCTCGTTCTGACGGTTTTCAGAAGTTTTGTTTTTCAGCTCCCTTATCGTACCTTCTAACTTCTGAATCGCCTTCTCACTCTGAAAGATCGCTCTTTCCTTTGCCAACAGCTGTTTTTGCGTCTCTATATCTCCACCTTGCAACGAGAGGTACTTCGACCATATAGCCGAAACCAACTTTCCCAATTCAATCTTTCCGTACTCTAACGGCATGAGGTGGAGAAGGTCGTCGGTGAGTTCTGGGTACTTCTCCGCTATTTGGTCATACGTGTCTGTAGAATCAAAAATTGAGATTACCTTCCTTAGATCAAAGCTGCTCCCTTTCTTCGTTTCTTCACGCAGTACATGCTTAATCTCTCGATCTACCCAGGAAGATGAAAGAGATTGTTCCGTAAAGAAGATTAAAACTACATCAGCCTTGTCAATCCCATCTCGAAATATGGATTTCCTTAGGTTGTCGCCAGGGACGATCTTCCTCTTGTCTATCCAGACATTGATAAAGCAGGCTTCAAGATCTTGGACGATAGACTCAATGTAGCCACTCTTGTTCTCTGAAGAATGAGAGATAAATACGAGAACGGATTCTCCCATAGGTCATTCTCCAATTAGAGGTTTGCTTTGGGAATTCGGCGATGAGTCACGGTAACTGGAGCCTAACAGAAGGAGTCTAAACTATGATGTAAGGAAGGCACAACACATTCTGAAATAATTTGGAAAAACAATCTGTCAGGGTGAAGCAATATGACGGCCATCTACTTTCCCCCTATGGGGTACCCTGCCTGCCATTCCGCCACCTATCGTCTACACTCAGGACTGCCCGCCTAGACCCTCTCGACCCACCGCATAGACTACCCACAGGCACACCGCACATGTTGCCCTCAGACGCCATAGTGGAAACTCTGGTGGGGGCATTGCAGGACATCGGCGGGGACACTGTGGGACACTGTGCGGATTGCCTATGCTGTTCCTGAGGGATTACACTCTAACCCACGAGAGGAACACTACCCATGAAGAGACGCGCTAAGGTTGTCTTAGCCGCTGTAGCCTTGCTCCGTATCGCTACCGCGGAAACTCAAGCCCAATGGTCTCCATCAGTCTATGACGGATTTTCGGAACAAGCCCCGTGGACAGACAAACACCTCCGCGACGACAAGCCAAGCTCACAGAATGGCAACGCGGGGTATGCCGGTAGCGAGCTTCCAGACACGGAATACCACCCTGACCGCCAAGTCCAGGAGTACTACCGGGAGAGAACGGCACCACTTCCGCCGCTGGATAATGGCATGTACTCTTCCCGGCCAAACCCGTATTGCACCAACGCGCCGTTGTGTGGCAGACGCTCTGACCGGTAGTCCTGTTTCCCGATCTAGCCCTCGTTTACTTTACCTGTTCAAAATGACCCTTCGGAAACCCGCGAAACACGCGGCCTTGACTCGTTCAAAATGAGTTGGTAAAAATGATCAGTGATCGAAACGACACCAACTCACCCACGGAGGGTCTTGTCATGAAGAGCGGACCAAAGCGAGTCGCGTTGTACTGCCGCGTTTCAACCTCAGACCAATCCACGGCCATGCAGGAAAACGATCTGAGGCGCTACGCGGACGCACGGGGCTTCACGATCTACAAGGTATATACCGACCATGGTGTAAGTGGGGCGAAGGATCGACGGCCAGCACTGGACGCACTCATGAATGACGCTAGGAAACGCTTGTTTGATGTGGTTCTAGTCTGGCGGTTTGATCGATTCGCCAGGAGTACGATTCACCTACTGAAGGCATTGAAGGAATTTCGCTGTCTGGGGGTGGACTTCATCTCGTATAACGAGAACATTGACACAAGTACGCCGATAGGTGAAGCCATGTTTACCATCGTTGCCGCAATGGCCGAACTAGAGCGAATGTTAATCAAGGAACGTGTGACCGCTGGAGTACGACAGGCGATCAAAACACGGGCGAAGGCCGGGAAGACCTGGGGGCGGGTGAAGACCGAACACGGAGACCCCCAGAAAGCGGCTGAGATCTTCCGGCTACGTCGGGAGGGCCTTAGCTATCACGCTATCGCCAAACAGGTGGGAGTGAGTTCCCGAACCGTATGGAGGTTACTTCAACGAGAAACAGGGGAAGCCTCCGCGTTGAGTGTATAGCGGGTAATTGAAGCTCTTCCATGTGTGAGATTATCCCAGGAGTGCATATAAGATAGGAAACCTATTGACATGTTCGGATGAGTGGGTTAGATATGCTCCCGTATTTTCGATGGGATTTCATCCTTCAACCTGGGAGGTCGTTATGGTACTGGCTAGCTATAGTGGTCGGTTTAGGTTTGAGTGGGCGGGTGGTCTGTCCTTCTCCTTGAAGGCCCCGCTTTTGGGGGAAATGCTCCACTACCAACCGTATCTAGTCTCACCTAATGGTGAAGGTTATTTTGGCCCGTGGGAATTGGTCTGGGACCGGCCAGAGAAGAGTCTCCGATCAAGCCCGACACTCTCTGAGTCATAGTCTTTGGTCGTACCCGCCGATAGCTTCTCAGGAATTCCCGCCGACAATGCACTGGTACCCGCTGCGGTTTCTTCCGGCGGGTCTCTCCGAACTGATCATCCATGAATGGGAATGATACAGCGGTGTATCTTTCCGGCTAATAGGTAAGACCTTTAGCCTAGAGAGCCGTGAGGGGGGTGTCTAGGATGTGTGTTATCGGAAAGGGTACAGGTGTATCTGAGGAACGGCGGGGGTAAGGGAGGATGAGTCATGGAATATTCATAGCAATCAATGCGTTACATGTGAAATGTGCCAAAGGGTAACACCTGTAGGGGAAGGAACCGCCAGAACACCACCCCCGGCGGGTAGCCTTATCGACGCTGTACCGAGTTGATTCATGGAAAGTTCAGGAAAGTCCATGCGTTATATCTAAAATTCGCCAATGGGTAACACCTTTAGAGCCTTGAAGCTCCCAAACGCCACCTCGCCGCTCCGTCAGTAGGATAATTCGTCTGTTTTGCCTCATCCCTTGGATCTATTGATTAGCCATTCGACCCCGCATTTACCGCAGTATCCCGCTCAACCTATAACCTGAGGAGATCCCCTATGCACCATCCTGAGGCGCACCCGAACGTGCGGCCTGAAACATCCGGCAAAGCCTGCCGATATGTAACCCACACCCATGCCAAGAGGCCTATCCGGTTTGATCTTGAGTCAGACGCCTGCCTCCTCTGGACAAAGGCACAGCTATCCGTTGCAGGAAACTCCAAAGACATTGCTTCGTTGTCACTGGTGGTTCGCCGTGCGGTTCGACTGTATCGGCAACATGTGCGCCGATTGTTGAATGACCCAGGGAGTCTAGCCGCTGAACGACAAGAAGTCCGCAAGTTGTCACAGATGCCAGGACCGAAGAGACGGAGAAGAATGACACCCCGTTCCGTTCACCCCTTCCCCAACACCAGCACACATTAACCCCTAAGAAAGGTCTTTGCCCACCATGTGTCTACCCCTCGCCGCAGCCGCCCCGCTGGTCATCAGCATGGTCTCTGCGGGTGCCTCAATTGCTGGCCAAGCGGCACAGCAGGATGCCCACGGAAAATATCAGCAGAAGGTCGTTGATGCCAATGAAGCCCAAATGCAGCAGAACCGAGACGTGGCCACCAAGGCCTTTCTCGATCAAGCCTACGCTGCAAATAATCAGTTGGCACAGATGCGAGAGCAAGCCGCCGCCTCGAAGTTTGACGAGGAACGGAAGGCCTTAGAAGCCCGTGCGGCCACCCTTGCTGCTGCCGCTGCAGCCAATGTTGATGGTGTCTCGTTGGGGAGTATGTTGCAGACGTACTTTATGCACGAAGCGATGTTCAACACCCGGCATGACCAGAACTTGATCTTCAAGAAGCAACAGAGTGCCGTGCAAATCGGCAGTTACCGCAGTGAAGCGGAAGCCCGTATTCTGGGCGTGCAGCCCTACACGCCTGCACCACTAGCCCCCGTTGATTATGTCGGCCCATCGTTGCGTATTGCCGAGTCTGGCCTCGATGTCTACACGAAGCTCAGTAGGGGTACGACGAAGGGGACGCAGTATGATCCCTTTGACGATGATTTCTAAATTCTCCTAGCCCCCGCTCAACATTTCCACACGTTCGTTCTCTGCCCATACCAACCCTTCACCCTGGTGGGCTGCGTGAGAAATTGCCATGTAGTCCCACCAAAACCACATAGAAAGACCCTCTAGACCCATGCCTCTAACACCCCTTAAAGCGATTCGTGCCAAGTGCCTCGATTGTTCCGGAAACCAACCTGGAGAGGTGCGGCTGTGTCCCGTTACGAATTGCCCACTGTACCCATACCGCCTTGGCGTCAGACCGGCTACCGCCGAGCGACGACAGCAACAACGACAGGCCAAGAAACAACACACCAGACAGGAGAGACGACCCAATGAGAAAGGCAGTTCTACCACCGGTTGAAGCCTACAGCCCGTTCTATGAACACGACCCGCCGAGTACAACGGCTGAATCGAACCTCTGCCAGTTTATCGCGGGGAGTTATTTCATGGAGAACAAGTATCTGGGACTTATCTGGGTGCCGATTGATAGCCGACCGATGCAACCCCTCTATGGCCATGCTTGAAGGAGAAGAACAGATGACCGACACCGAACCTACCGTAAGCGCACCATGTGAGACTCAACCCCGTGAGGTTGTCCACCATAACGACACCTCCAGACCCAATCGGGTTTCACTTCCCCCACTGAGCAGTGGTGATGAGTACGACGACATGCCCGAATGTGGATGGACATTTGGGGACTACATGCTAGCCCAAGAACGTAAGAAGCGAGCAGAGAAAGAGGTCGCACGACAGAAGACGCAACAATCTCGAAAGAAACTCCAGGCGTACCTCAGAGGCTTAACCCGAGACGAATGGGGGAACTACGCCTTTGCCGTATGTACGACCCTCGACCAGATCATTGCGCTCATCACCAGTCACCGTGTCCGTTCACGGATGGCGATAGCGAAACTGTTTCGCAAGCCTCCCTCCTACGGCACTGCCTTTGTCGAATTCCTGGAGCGGGAAGGTATTCTCACCTCTGAACAACTCGCTACGTGCCTCAGGACGTATCCAACGCGGCAACGAGGGGCACAACCGAAGAACACGGAACGCACCACCAGCGAACGACTCTCTAGCCCCGCTCAGTAACCGCCAGCTGGTGGGTCTGGTATCCACCGCACCACATACACAAGACAAGCAAATCAAACCGGCAGACGCGGCTATCCGTGAGGATGCCGACGGACGAACACTTGTCCGCTTTCGCCGTCTGCCCACTTCTTTGTGAAAGGAGAAGTTTTCATGGACAGTTCCCTGAAACCCGATGACCGCCCGTTTAACCCGTGGCGAATCTTAACGGGAGACCACGGACCGTTTTTTCGTCATGTGCTGTTGACCTTGGAGGCCCATAGCCCTGTGACTCGTCGAAAACGCAAACCCGTTGATCAGGCCCGGTATGAACGTCTGGTCAATGCAGTTCTATGCGATGTGGCCTATAACTACCTGCAACAAGAACCGTGCAACGTGCATCTGTCACGAAGCTGTGCCGTGTTGTCCCAGAAATTCCTGAGGCGATATCGGCCCGAGTTTTTGACAGGAAAGATGTTGCCGATGATCTTGGACACGATGGAGACGGCGGGGCTGTTGGTTCAAGAGATTGGTCAGCAAGGGCCACGGCCAGCAAATTCAGCTTGTGCGAACCAGACGCGAATCACCGCTGGTCCGTCCTTAATTACTCTCCTCCGGCAATACGGAGTCACAGCGGAGCAGATCACCGCAAACTATGCAGGACAAGAGATCGTGGTGTTGAAGGGAGAGAAGGACGACTGGTTCACCGATGCCGACTTGGCCGACTACGACGACACCTCAGACACCACCAAGTACCGGAATGAGGTTCGGACCATCAATGAGTGGCTTCGGGAAGCACCGATCTCAGTAGTGCCGGATATGTCTTCCATCGTTGACGTGAGAGAACGGCACCTTCGCCGGTACTTCACCCGATCCAGCTTCCAAAGTGGCGGGCGGTTGTTCGGCGGATTTTGGCAACAGATGTCGAAGCGAGACCGCCTCAAGTGTCTTCAGATTCATGGTGGGGACATTGTAGAGAAGGACTATAACGCCGTTGCACCGCGTCTCCTGTACGGATTGGCGGGGCAGTCTATCCCGTCCGTCTTGTTGGATGACCCGTACCGGATTCCTGGGTTTGAACGAAGCCGGGATGGGATCAAGAAAGTATTCAACGCCTTGCTGTTCGACTTGCCCACCACGCAGCGGAAACGGTTTCCCGCAGACAGTCACACGAAGTTTGACCCGCAGGAGTTGCAGCGAGTCGGTGGACGGGTGCAACCGGTGATTGAGGCGATCAAGAAGGCTCATGACCCTGTAGCGGACTACTTCAGGACCGGGGTAGGGCATCGGCTGATGTTTCTGGAAAGCTCTATTCTCGTGGCGGTCTTGTTGGAACTGCGGCAACGAGAAGCCCTAGCCCTGCCTATTCATGATGCCGTCTTGATTGGCCAGAAAGACGGCCAGATCGTAGAGCGGGTCATGCTGGACCAATTTGAACGGATTTCAGGGAAGGCGGGGAAGGTCTCTACGATCACTTTAAGAGATGGGATGTAGGGGAATGGGGTATGTCCCTTCTCCCTTTAGCAATCTCCTGAGAAATTCCTGTGATAGTCCCTGTAGACCATGCTTCAGTACTTCCACAGGGTACCCTCAGACTGTTCTGAGACAGTTTCTTTGGGGTGGGGGGGGTATGGTGGGTGAGGATTCAAGAACACTGGAGGGAGTTCTGTAGACGTATACACAGGCACCCCCTTGTAGAGCATCTAACCCCAGTTAGCTTCTCCCAACTCCATTAGGGGTAGCCTGTGCTCTGCCCGCTTGATTTTGTGGAGGCCAAATCTGTGAGCCATTCACAGCCCGTCTTGGTGACTTTGATTGGAAAAACCTCAGCTAGCCTGATCAAAAATTCCAAAGAACGGCATTCCTGAAGTGGTTCGGGAATATCCATCACACCCAACTCAAGAAGAAGTCTTGTCAGGCAGTCTCAGCGGGAAAAATCTGCAGGGCGTGTCTGAGGTGGATGTATGCCCCTCTAAGTTAGAGGGAAGTGAGTAGATAACCCAACGTGATAGCAGAGATTTCCCACGTTATATCACTCGAATCCAATGTGGAAGTTTTCACATTGGGAGGAAGAAGGGAGCATGGGGACAAGTGATGTTGAGGGCTATGGGCATAACAGATAGGTAAGCTAATTCGTGCACGGGGACTAATCCCCAAAATGGAAATGTTGCAAGCGATGTTGCAGACATGTTGCAGAAAGGGGTAGGATGTTGCAGGCTTAGAGGGTCGCGGGGAGCTGGTCTGAATGGGCTGAATGACGCTCCAGGAGCGAAGAATCGGAGATTCTAGGGATTAAGTGCTATGGGACTTAAAATCCCTCGGGGCCAAAAGCACCGTGCCGGTTCGATTCCGGCCTCCGGCACCAATATCAACAAGTTACACGATATGTACTGAGAGAGATACATCAGGGAAAACCCTCGCGATTGTGCAAGAACTGTAACGGTTCTCGATTGTTCCACTGCTTTTGCGTCCCGATCATGCAACGTCGCCAACCGCTTCAAGCCGTCTGATAAATCCGCCTCGCTCACGATTGCATACCGTCGATAGACACTCTCGGTTTTGTGCCCGGTCAGTTTCATGGCAACGGATCGGGGAACACCGGCCCGTTCAAGATTCCGCACGGCTGTTCTGCGAAAGTCATGGGGAATGCGTCCGGGTACCTTGGCTGCTTCACAGGCGGCGTCCCATGCTCCACGATAGTCTTTGATCATGCGTCCATTTCGATGAAAGACCGGAGCAATCAATCGGCCCGTCGTTCGTTGTAACGCCTTAGTGGCTTCCCACTGTTGTTTAAGCATATCGGCAAGTTCTGGAAGAACTGCAAACGGAAATACGCGGCCTTCGGCGTTCTTTGGAGCACCCAGAGGGGGTTAGGTCTTTCAGTCATACATATTCTCGTCGCGTCCCTGTCTCTGCTTCATTCAGCCGAGGCAGATACTCGTGCGAATCTCTTGAGTCCTTTCTTGCTTTCCGTGTCGAACCCCGTAGAATCCTTTTTCAATGGTTGATCAGTCTGGTTGGTTTCGAGGGGAGGGGAGTGTGTGATTGCAAGACCTGACCCTCTTTTGCACAGCTTTGAATATCCCAACCGCCTTAGCTCTCCAAGAGCGCATTAAGCGGCTGCGATAGCGGTCGAGAACAGACTGCACGTAGTCGGAGTAACGAAAGTTTGTTCGGCGCCCCAATTTCAATGTCTGCAATTGGCCGATGGCAGTCCTCGACTGACGGCTATCATACGGAGTTTGTGCTGATTTGTATAAGAATCCGTGATACATGGACTGATCGTTGCAACTCATTGAAACGACAACGAGCAAGGCGTATTCTTTGCAATCAGTAGGGGTCTCTCGTATGGATTGGCCTAAACATAATTAGGTTTCAAACAAGTGACGAAAAATATAAACCAGCGCGCTTTTGTGCTGATGCCTCTAGCTACTGAATTTGATGATATCTACGAGTACTTCATTCGCGGTGCAGTAGCGGAAGCTGGTTTCGATGTTCTTCGCGCGGATGATATTCGCAATCAGCGAAACATTCTTGCAGACATAGTGCAAGCCGTAGGAGATTCTGACTTGGTAATCGCAGATCTCTCTACTGCGAACCCCAACGTCTACTATGAGCTCGGCCTTGCCCACGCTTTCGGAAAACGAGTCATTCTCCTTGCGCAAGATATCGAGGATGTGCCCTTCGACCTGCGTTCTTACCGTGTCGTAACCTATACAACGCATTTCTCCAGAATAAATGAGGCAAGAGAAGAGTTGAAGCGATTGGCTCTAGGCGCTAGAGATGGCAGCGTGCAGTTTGGGAGCCCGGTTTCTGACTTTAGCGTGATTTCTGGGCCCGGCCCGAAGCCGTTAATTTCTGGGGGCGGGCAGCACCTAGAAGACACAAAGGATGACCGGGGCTTACTAGATTTTCAGAACGATCTGGAAGACAGCTTCGAGATTATTAACAGCGTGCTTTCCGAGGTTGGTGCCCGCTTTAATTCTCTAACCCCTGAGGTCATTGCGACGGGAGAGCAGTTGCAAGACACGTCAAACACGTCCTCCAAGAAACGCAGGGTGATTGTCCGCACGTTGGCATCCTCGTTAGATGAATACGCGAAGTGGTTGCGAGGCGGGAATGCAACATATCGGCAGGCTCTAGCACGGATTAGTGAAAGTCTTAATGCCCTGTTCAGTGGAGAGTTTGTGGTCGAAAAGGACGCTGTACCGCAGCTGCACTCTTTTATATCAACCACGCTTGGAGTGGAAGAGAATGTGCGAGGTAGCCACCAGAACTTTTTCGGCCTTATCGCTACGATGGAAGGACTGCCTAGAATCGAAAAAGAATTTAACCGCTCGAAGAGAAATATGGCAGAGGAGTTGAAAGAGTTGCTGAACAACATAGACCAAACACTAGCAGTTCTCTCGAGGGCGCGGAATGCAGCTAACCAGCTACTTGGCACTTCCAAAACCTAACTCTATGTCGAACAGACGGGTTCTTCGGGTTCTGCCCCACTTTCACGGACACCTCGCTAAGGCTCATAATAGGCTAGGGGGTGTCAGGGGAACTTTCCGCTCCACGAGGCGACAGGAGACTCGTCCGCTTAATCCAACCCTATTGATTATTGTCTGCGCCGAATTCATTCATCATCACCATCCGTAGTACGATCAATCGTCCTGGATGTAATGCCACTTATTTCAATCTCTAAACCATCAGCAAGTAATTCCATTTATCCTGGCATAATGACACAGGAAGCCTTTCTTTGAGCTTTCCACTCCATTATACTAATCCGCAGGGTTTATAGTAGCCTGCTGTCCGCAGGGATTGCCTGATTATTACTGCATGAGGAAACACTATGAGTAATGTGAGCCGATGCATCACGGGTATCCTCTTATTGTCCGCTTCTTTTCTAATATGCGCTCCCGCACCAGCTCACGCGATTCCCGTTGCTGGTGACTACGAGTTCACCAGTGGATTGACTGGCAATTTCACGAGCGATGGGAGTCAGTTAACATCGTGGAATTTTAGTGACCCAGTAGGCTCCATGATATGGTCTAATACATCGTCGTCTTTTCAAAATGTGTCCGTTAACAACACCTCCTCTTTTGCCTCCAACATCAACGTCGGAGGAATTACAAATTACTATTACATTTCATTATTATGGGATAACGGATCGTATAGTTTCTTTTTGGATAGTGTTAAACCGATACAATTACAAGGGACCGCGACATGGCAGGTAACAACCGCTGTTGTCGAGCCTAGCCCAATGTGGCTCGTTGCCATGGGCCTACTGGCCGTACTGGGCTATGGGTATCGACAGCGCCGAGGATTGGCATTTTAGGAGCAACCGCAGCAACGCTTAACCTAATTGTCTATAGAAACTGAGCAGGCCACTTAGGACCAACATCCTACAGGGAGCAATTATCTCGACCAAGCCAGTCAATCGCGATCCTCTTCGCAAGGCATGGATCAATGATAGTCAGGAACGGGCGGCATGCTTGCCCCTGTATGCTCATCTGATTTTATCCAGCCAGGGGTGACGAACCGCGCGATCAGATTGCAGCCGAACCATAAACCAAGTCATCCTCTGACGGTGATCCTACACAAACACAATGCGATGCTCGTAGATGACACCCCCACCGTCGCCTTTCCCTGTATGCTCCACAGCAGCGAGTTTCGGATGGCAGTACGGCGCGGCCGCTTTCGCCATTTCTAGCCGCACTTCCATTGGTTGTTTCTCGTCTCGCATGACCTTCAGCATATAGTCTAGTGGCACTTCCCCACTCGCGGCAATGGCGGCTTCGCGGGCAGCCGAGGCTTTATTCCGAACACCTTTCTTTCTCCCAGCCCCCTTGCGTGATCCTCCTCGCATGAGACCCTCCTTTGATTAACAATGATAGTTTTTCAAGCCCGCGTTACCGGTAACGCCTGCCTGCTCTATCCAATCTGCCCCACTCGTTGCCGCAGAAATCGTGACACACGATCGCAGTGGGACCTGAGATCTCGATTGAATAACTCGGCGTCAGGGCGACTGCCGAGCTCTTCGATCCGAGAACGTTCTTCATCGAGACGTTGCTGTTCTGCTATGAGGGCATCGAATTCCTCGTAATAGTCGGCCAAGGCGTTCTCGACTGCTCTCCACACAGGAATCTCAAGGGCTTCTGCAACCGCAGTCACCTCATTGATCACGGTCACATCGACGCAGGCCTCGAAGCGTCGGCGTTGCCGATTCTGGAGTGACTGGCGAAATTTCCGCACCCGTTCACGTGCGCTCATGGAGGTTTCGTTCTGGGGCATTATGTCTCTCCGGTTAAGTGTGCCGACTCCCACACTTTCACAGTTCCGTTACAGTGAAAAAGAAAGACCTGTGATTTTGGCCATTTAGAGGGAGGCAGGGAATTCCGAATCCCTCGCGTTTCTGGGCAGTTTCGGCCCATTGAGGTACAGAAAAATGCGGATGTCTGCCTCCCGTCCATCTGTAACGGTTCCGTGAAAAACCTAT
>JAOUPN010000033.1 GCA_029879905.1 Nitrospira sp.
AATCAGTCCTCTTCTCGCACAAGCCCAAACCGATACGGTGTCTGCCCTAGCCTCACAACTCGAGAAAGTAGCTCCACGCGAGGACCCGCAAGCCGTAAGCGGCGGTGAAGAAGACGCAGGGTACTCAGCGCTGAAGGTTGCAGAAGAAGATAATCGCCGCCTCCTGGCACTGTACATCATGGGGACGGCGATCCTTGCCCTGATTTTTCTGCTCGCCATCCTCTACAAGCAAGGCGCCTCACCTGAAAACATTGTGGCGGGCAGCGGTCTCGTCCTCGTCATCTTTGCCACAATACTGATCGCTACGCTTGCAAAGACAGATCAACAACTCACCGCTCCAATTGGGATTCTCGGCGCCATCGCGGGCTACCTGTTCGGCAAGACGACGAAGGGAGCGGAAGGTGAGCAGAAGCCAGCACAAACTGGATCAACATGAAACAACCTAGTGTAGTGCGTCCAACACTTCTGCGGCCTACGCATCTTTTGTTTGGTCTAAGGAGCTGAAATACGACCTACATTGAAACCCATTGGAACTACTTAGCTTAAATAATATATGAGCAAGTACTGTGGACTTGCAATAGTACTATCAGAGGAACTCCAAAGCACTCTTTATCCAACAGTATGTGCCGTGAGAAATGCATGGTGTACGGCAGCCAAGTTCGGCTTCGCAGGCGTTAAGCAAATAACAACTACGGCTTCATCCTAAGTTGAATCACTCTGTATAGCATCAAGGACTGACAAAGGAGACACCATGGGGCACAAGTTAAGAGGACAATCATCACGAGTTAGATACGGTACTGTCCTGCTTCTTATAAGCACCCTGGTTACGACTCCCGGGTGCATAACAACACTAGGCTATGTCCCAGAACAGATAAAGCCTGCTGATAAGATTACCTATCGCCCAACCTACAGCGAAGTTAAAAAGTGGGCAAATGACGTTGTCGATGGATACGACTCTCGAGCTTCTATAAATAGAGACGCACTGTATGTTGGCGCACTACTTGCCGCTGTTGGTGTCGGTGCACTTACAGGCCTTGCTATATATGACTCAACAAGTTCCTGGATTAAAGGCATTCCAATTGGGACGGCTTTCCTTGGTAGTGTTTTTGGCATATACAGCAACGAAGAAAAAGCAGAAATCTATCGTCTAGGAAGCAAATATGCTAGCGATCTTGTGATCGCCAGTGACCAGCGCCTTATTAGCCGTCAACTCGCCAGCAACATGACCGCAACTGCTCTGCAAGAGGCTCAGACGGATGAGAATAACGCTAATACAGAACTTGACAACGTTAAGGCACAGCAGAGGTCACTGAATGACAAAAGAAATCAAGCACTCACTGCGGCGCATGAAGAGGCAGAAGGTCCAGAAAAGCTCGCCAAGACAAAAACTGCTCAGGCTATAGAACGGGAAGTAGCGAAAGTTGCAGCCGCTGTTGCCGCTGCAGAATCAATAGCACAAGCAGCACGTGAACGGACTTTGTTTGCCCAAAGGCAAGATGATGCATGGAAAGAATTGTCCATTGCACAAACCACAAATGATCAAGCTCGAATCAAAGCAGCAAATGCTACTTGGAAGCAGCTCACTAATCACGAAGAAGCAGAAGCATTGTGTCTTCGTGCTGACATATTCGACTTGATGCGGCGAGTGGATGAGCACAAGGCACTCTTAGATCCGAAGAATTTAGCGGACCGTCTTAAGAAGGTTCAGGCCTCAGGTCCGACACCACCGGATGCCCAAAATGCTACGAGTAATGCTCCTTCACCCATAACACCAGTAAATCTCAGCGACTTGGAACCACCGGTAAAAAGTCGATGTGACAACGCTGTCAGAGGGGGCTTCGGAAATTCGGACAATGTGATACGTGATAGCCTGGCTTCACCCAAGCCACCGAGCGGTGGCAAACACAAGGAGCGAGGCGATGAAGCGAACGCGACGGAATCACAGAGCGGCCTTTAAGGCGCAGGTGGCGGTGGCCGCGATCAAAGGGCACAAGACGGTGGTGGAGTTGGCGGAGCAGTTCCAGATCCATCTCACCCAGATCACTAAATGGAAGCAGCAACTGTTGGCCCGAGCTGCCGATGTGTTTAGCGGGACTAAGCCGGCGTCGGAGGCGCCGGATCTGAAGACTCTGTACGCGAAGATCGGCCAGCTCACGCTGGAGAATGATTTTTAGGTGGGGCGCCACCAAAGCAGCCTTGCTGAGCGCAACGCAATCATCGATCGGTCGCACACCGGGGGTTGTACACCTTGATCACCAACTGACACGGTCTATTACTGCATACACCGCATGTGCCAAGTACTATTTATAATCAAGGAGAACTGCCCAAGCAGCCAGGCTACCTCTGACACACTAAATCTTGGCCCTCTGCTCTCCGAGGCAGCACGTAGACTTGGAGGGAAATATGGAATCGTTCAGAGAAACCATACTGTTCAGCGATTGAAGTGATGGAGGCGAATCACTCATCTCCGCAGAACTTCGATGCCTATCCAATGTGAATATGAATTCATGTTCCCATAGGGAGTTGCCTGACTTTATCAATACCAGCCGACTTAATAATGAGGTAAGAACGAGATGGAACAAAGGATGCCCATCGTCATTCATATGTGCTCACACAGTACATGGCAACGCCTTTCGCTGTATATTTTGGCACTTTTCATGGTTCTGAGTTCTTCTGCTTGTGTTCATACCTTGGATCCCACGGATCTCAAGAAGGTGAATGAACACGTTGTCATGGTAAACGGAATGGGTAAACTTATCGATGCACGGTCTAATATGCCATTTATGGACAGGGAGAGGGGCAAGCATATCCCTTTCTGGCCATATGATGAACGTAACATTCCCGCTGCTGACTCCGATCCAAATCGTGAGTACTTTACAGGCATTACAGGCTCGATCAAAAACTGGAAAGGAAACAGATCTGATACTTGTATAGACAAGGAGCGAAGCAGGATCTTACTGTTTGTCCATGGAGGCATGAACACCGCAAAGACTTCGATTGAACGAGCAACTCAATCTAGCAAGGCCATTCTCGACGATTGCACCTACCCAATCTTCATCAACTGGGACTCATCCCTGACGTCTAGTTACATCGACCATCTCATTTATCTTCGGCAGGGTGAGCACCTTTTCCCAGACAATCAGATCACAACCACTCTTAGGGGATCCTTGTCCAGTGCGGGAACAACACCTTTCTACGTTGCTTATGATTTGGTACGTGGAGCCGCCCGCTTGCCAGTCGTTCTTTGGGGTGTCTACAAACAAATGATTAAAGGACATATTAATGGAGAACGCCAACGCAAAATAGGTTGCACAAATGATATGTCGCTTGTTCCCGTTGGCATAACGCAACGTGCCGATATTTTGCTCTGTAAATTTCATGAGAATAGCAATAACTCACTTGCAATAGCACAAGGAACGGACTCACGAGACTATTGGTTTGAACAATTCTCTCAGATTAATTTAGCCTTTTGGGGAGGATTTTTTCAGGCGCACGCAATTTCTGCCCTAGTGACTGACACTGTTGGAACTGGGGCATGGAGCTCCATGAATCATCGTACAACGGTGATGTTCAATCGTGAGCAGGACCTTACAAATGATTCGCCCAAGGCAGAACCAACAGGCGGAATCGCTGTGTTTATGAAGGAGTTCCGCCAATTCCTCGAGGCTAACGGGGGGAAAAGTAATTGGGAGATTGTCCTAGTGGGACACAGCATGGGAGCAATCGTCGCCAATCAAATGGTGCGGCAGTTTGGACATCCCCTATCTAATGAAAGCGCTGAGCCTTTGTTCGACACAATCGTATACATGGCAGCTGCCAGTTCTGCGCGGGACTATCTGAACACAATTCCTCCCTACCTAAAAGAATACGGAATAGAGCACAGAAACAACGGCCATGAGCCGCGAGTCTATCACTTAACATTGAATGATCGTGCAGAAGCAGATGAGCAATATACACCCTTTAATCACCCAGGTTCCTTGCTGATCTGGATTGACAATTACTTTGCTCGCCCTGACTCATTACTGGATCACGTAGTGGGGCGTTATGCAAACCTTCTCAGAATTATCCACCTCCACGACGACTCTATTTTGGATAGGGTCTCAATCAAATCCTTCAACTATGGGGATAAGACCAAAAAGAATAACCCCCAGACCCATGGAGATTTCGATGAATTCCCATTTTGGAGGCCGGAGTTTTGGGAAGTCCGCGGCACGAAATCCCCCTTTTCAGTGGAGCGTTGCAAGAGAGACGAGAGCAAGCAACTACAATGTCCAAGGTCCAGTCAATAATGGTGTGTATATCAAGATGAGCTGGCCCGGGTTTTGTGAACACCCAGTTAAGACCCATTGAGACCCATGTAGGCGTCGCGGGACTTTAAGGGGTCGCCCATCTCGAAGGCTCCGGTCAAGAGGCCACACCTCCCTCTGCCCTCCGTATGCTGTGAACGGGGTGTGGGTTCACACAACAACCGTCTCCCTCGCCACAGGCATCACGTCACTGTGTCGCATCCCGGTGGTCCTCGTTAGTGTGTCAGCTCACATCTGAGCCGCACCAGTCACCCATCAGGATCAAGGCAGAGGAGCGAGCCTCAGGGAGGATCGACTCCCGCCCCTGGCACGGCGTGCCCCAGACCACCGTCGGTTCCCGGTCGAGAAATTCATAAGGGTCGGGAGTCATTTCTTGCAACCATGCAGCGCATTTACCACAAGATCCCCTCTGCCACACCCGAACAAATTTAGGGCCAGGCATGAGGATCGACTTATTTACAGATGACGGAATTATTTCTGCCCTGCTCTCCAGCCCTGAGCCTCCCACTTGTTTCCTCCTCGAATTGTCTTGCGCAGAGGATTGAAAACGGAGGTAACTCTCAGCCCTCCTTGGATGGAGATAGACGCTCTGCAACCCAAAACATCACATACACCGGCGGCATCATCACGTAATTATAGAACACCTTCAGCGCCGTGGTGCCGACACCCGGCACTCTTCGACCTTCATCCGCATCCCACATCGCGGCAAACGGAGCATTGACGGCTCGAAACCGCTTGGACCAGGCCTGAACGTCATCGGCTGAATGGCCGCTCTCGGTCAGAAGTTGCTTTGCCACCGCCTCGTCATCAGTTGATTCCCTGAGAAGATCCAGAACGTATGCGTCGTTCGTACGCAGGAATGTGAGAAGTTTTCCATCGGCATAATCGTTATGGCCAAAGAGATAGCTATTCATCAGATTTTTGCCTTGCCGCCGGCTTTCCAAGACTTGCCGCCCCTTGTCCAACATACGCGGCAACCAGATACATCCCAGCAGCTCCGCATTCCATGGGCGCGGCATCCAGTGTTCTGCTTCCATAGGTCCCCTTTCTTTTTCCATAACTGGTAGAAACAGTAAAAACACACAACTCCGAGCTTATTCAATACCGATCAGGAACTAATGATTGTAGCGAGAGTTGGGAGACAAAAATAGCCCGGCAGGGAAACCTCCGAAACTCATAAGGGGTCGGGAGTCGTTTCTTGACAATCTTGTCGCGAATTCGCTACAAAGGCCTCTATGCCACGCCGTCCACGCCTTGCCGCCGGTGATCTTGCCTACCACGTTCTGAACCGCCGGGTGGGGCGTCTCCCCCTGTTTGAAACACCCTCTGACTATGCCGCCTTTGAGAAGATTCTGGCGGAAGCCCACGCGCACACCGGCTTGCGGATCGCCGCCTATTGCCTCATGCCGAATCACTGGCATCTCCTTCTGTGGCCTCGCCATGACGGAGAACTGTCTGAGATCCTCCGCTGGATCACCGTAACCCATACGCAACGCTGGCATGCCGCACACGAGACAGCAGGAACCGGTCCGGTCTATCAAGGCCGCTTCAAGTCGTTTCCTGTGCAATCCGATGAGCATTTCCTCACTGTGGCACGATATGTCGAACGGAATGCGCTCCGAGCCAAGCTTGTCCGTTCCGCAGAAAACTGGAGATGGTCCAGCCTGTGGCGCCGAGAGCAAGGCGACCCGAAACAGACGGCCTGGCTAAGCGACTGGCCGATCACACGACCACGTAACTGGGCTGTCCGGGTGAATCGACCCGAAACCGGCGAGGAATTGGAGGCGCTTCGTGCCTGTGTCCAACGCGGACGCCCATTCGGGGATGAGAACTGGGTAAACCGGATGGTGAAACGATTCGGACTGGAATCGACTCTCCGCCCGCGCGGCAGACCGAAAGGGTCATAGCCATTGCTACTTACGCTTCTCTGTCAGTCAGTGGAGCCCTACGACTTTCCAGCCGGAGCCTCCTACGGAGGCGGGTGATCCTCTCAGCAACGTAACCGATCATGATCTCAATAGGGGCCATATGGATCTACCGCCTAGATCCGTTCCTCCTTACTCGAAATAGATGTTGCAGAACCATTGACTAAGAAGTACCGTGCGTACATTCCATGCCATAATGTTCGGCACACTGAGATATTGCCACAAACGTCCCTCTCCATACCTAACCTCAACGAGGTCACCATGATATGTCTCTCCCGCCTGTTCCGTTCCTCTCGTTCACACAAGAGGACCTTCCCTCTGCATGGGGCAGCGATGATCTTGGTTGTCGGCTGTCTAGCCATGCTTGGATGCGCTGGGAAGGACCTCCCGTATTCGATCGCCATCGGCCACCCGGATCCGAATACGACCCCACCCGGAAAAGAGCAGTGCGTCCTTCGTCTTGATGACCTTGTGAGAGAGATGGAGCAGAAGTACAAGAATATGTCCTCGCCGCTGACGGTCCGATCCCTCCAGATAGATTTCGAAAAGGATCTTTACGGAAGAACGGGAGGTGAATCCCGTAACCTATGGGGTCGCGTCTGGGATTGGCTGCCTCCGACGCACTATCACAAATTCGCGGACGATCCCGTCACTCACTGCATGGATGACAAGGGACAACCGGTGAAACAGACCGACTATCCTGCCCTTCAGACCATTTCAAAAAAATGGCTGAGGACCTATGCACTGGGTGCGACCGATCCTGATCAAAACCTAGATCGGTTTCGAGAATATCTGCTGTCCGCTCAGATCGTACGCGATCTGGCCGAACATCAACTCTTTCCCGACGAGAACAAAGACGACACGTCCGCTTGGGTAGAAGAAACAGCCATGCAACAGTCGCAATGGTGCGGTGGTGCCCATTCCGACACCCTAGACCAATCTTCCTGCCTCAAAGAACAATCGCTGTACCATGTCATCACCTCTCCCACAAACTTATACGACACACTCCTTTCGGAAGTCGCACAAGTAGAGGCCGCAGGGAATCAGCGTGACCAGCGCTACTTCGTCCTCAGCTATGAGATTCCATGGGACGGAGATCGGACGCTGGTCCGCTATGGAGTCACATTTTACTTTACGCAACGTCCACAGAAGGAGTCGGTTGAACTCCTTGGCTATGATCTGGTTTACGCCAATGAAGCCACGCCTCAACCATTGGCGAAGCCTGCTACACATATGCCGATCAAAGGTTCAGAAGAGCATGACTCATCTTGGGTATCTGAAGCCTGGCACTTCACGGGGTACCCCTTCTCCCTTGTCATTGGGCTGAAGAATGCAGCACTTGAAGTAACCAAAATACCCTTCAGCTTCATCGCGGGCCGGGCCTTTGGACGAGACGCCTGGAACTATCCGCTCACAAACCTCCTCACAGCCCATGACGCCCTGTTGGTCGAAGCCACCACCCAACCTCGAGGAGGACTTGAGTTTGGAATCTATCGCCTATTCACCGAAATCCCTCTCGTGGGGCAACTGTTCCAATACAATTTCAGCATCGACCGATCAGAAAAGGACGAACTTGATCCCAATATTTCACGAAAGCTGTTCTTATCCCGCGGAATCTATGGGGGACATAAATGGGGACAGGACACAGGGCTTTGGGCCCTCTTCGCGAAGCAGAGCTACCCCACCTATGACGTGCACAGCCCACCCTATCGACATGGGACCGTCATCGACGTCGTATGGTCCATGTTCAACCTGTCCCACGGCCCGGCCTACAGTGAAGCCCGCTATATCATCGATCATGCGACACGGGAAGACCGGCTATACCTCGCGGGGCACAGCGGAGGCGTTCAACGGAGCGCTGCCGCCTCGCGGATTCTTTCCTTCCATGACTATCGGGTCATCAAAGCCGTCGGCATTGCGGGACCCAGTGTTGGGCAGGCCTTTGTCGATCCCCGATACCCAGAAGCCTTCAAGATTTATCTCAATACCAAATCCGGTGCCAATCAAGACGTCGTGTCTAAAATCGGCGTGGTCGCAGGAGCCTTTTCAACGGTCCTCGACTACGCCACGATCGTCCCGCTCAAATACATCGTCGGGAATATTGCGTTCTTGCACCGTGATGAACTCTATCAAATCTTCGATCGCATCGGTTTTACCAATGCCACAATTGTGGAAGTAGAGAGGAAACCATCAAGCCGCCATCAGACACCACTGCGATTGTCGCTCTCCGACCGTATAGTCTTTGACGCCTATGTACGCAATGAATTCGCAACGGCATTCAGGGAAGATCTTGAACGGCCCGGCGACGCGCATAAAACGGATCGCCCGAATGCATTTGAGTGGCGCCAATGAGGCCTACAGTGGGACTTCTCTGAAGCGCACAAGATACGGCCTTATTATGCATTGAATCGCAAGAAGGCGGGTGAATCGGCCGGAGACCGGCGAGGAATTGGAGACCCCTCCGTACCGCTGTTCAACATGGCCGCCCATTCGGCGATGAACACTGGATGAATCGGATGGTCAAACGTTTTGGCCTTGAATCAACTCTCCGTCCGCGCGACAGATCAAAAAGTTCATCGTTATACCAGCCTCCTCTCGGCCTTTCATATCGTTTTTATGCCATCAAGTAGCCTACCACGCCTGCAGCGCCTTGGATTTCCACCCACCAACCTCGATATACTGCGCACAGTATCGTATGAGACCGTCACACCGCACATTTCTTCAGATCCTTGCAGGAACCTTGCTTCTTCTCGAAGCCGGATGCG
Source organism: Nitrospira sp. (assembly GCA_029879905.1). Taxonomy (GTDB): domain Bacteria; phylum Nitrospirota; class Nitrospiria; order Nitrospirales; family Nitrospiraceae; genus Nitrospira_D. Next base: position 8,998 of record JAOUPN010000033.1, read on the forward strand.
GCGTGGCCGAATTCGCGATGTGCGCCCCGCATACAAAAGAAGAGGGCACTCCTCAACTCACTTGGACCGAGTGTTTCGAGCAGCCCTTTTCGCATGCAGGCATTACACATTCCGTCTACTGTCTCAATGACGGGACGTCCAAACCTCCGGTACTCTTGCTCCACGAGCTGACCGGACTCTCTCCGGGAACCTTAGCCTATGCGGAGGAGCTGTCCAAAGACTTCACGGTCTATGTCCCGCTACTCTTCGGCAAGAAAGGCAAATTTTCTCCGAACAGCGGATTGTGGGCCTATTGGTTTCAAAGTGAATGGACGGTTCCTCCCCAAGGAAGCCCTCCCCTTGTGACGTGGCTCCGAGGCGTGGTGCAAAAAATCGGAGACCGGCACGACATTCAGCCCATCGGTATCATCGGCAACTGCATGACCGGTCCGCTCCCGTTAGCCTTGCTGGACAATCCACGAGTTACAGCAGTTGTGGTCGCTCAACCGGCTCTACCCATGCGTTTTTGGAGGCAGACCGACGAGGATAAACAGTCGCTCGGTCTTTCCGATGACGATCTCCATGTCGCAAAACAGAGCACAGCACAAATCTATGGCCTGCGTTTTGAAACCGACTGCATGGCCGATCGCGCCAAACACCTCGTCCTTCAGAAGGAGTTCGGCGATCGGTTTCTTGATGGGGAAATCCCGGCGCGCGAATATCAACCGGATGGGAAACCGGTCAACGCGCACAGTACATTAATCGGATCCTGGAAGGAACAGGACACTGCCGGAGAACCGTCGAGACATGCCCGCGAACGAGTACGGGAGTTTCTTCTCGCAGAGGGGGGTGGGACTCCCCCGGTAGATTAACCTGCCGTCTATCGAAGCCTGACACCGCTGTTCACCAACTGACAGCGATTACTCGCCGCCGCAGGCCAGCGTCCAGAGATCCTTCGCAATCGTCCCGGACTCCGGTTTTCCGACCGGCGCCCAGTCTTTATTGGAAGGGCTGCTCTCCAAGACCATTTTGCCTGTTTCCATCGCACCGGCGTAATGCAAAATTGTCACGAGCCGCGTGAGCGATTTTTTACAATCGTAGTCTCGCTGCATTTTGGCGGACCGGAATGAGACACCACCCTCCTTGATCTGGGCGTCTTTAAAGTCATACAACACCCACACACTTCGCTGATCACCGTTCTTGGTAATCGCCGATGCGTCGATATAAATCGTCATACCGGCCTGTGCATCCCCTCCAAGGGAGACCCAGCCTGCATGAACCTGCTCGGTTCCAATTAGGAGTAGCACCATTAACACCCATTTCTTCATAGCGACCCCTTCCTACCCTGATATGTCATGACTGATTGTCCAGCTCCTTTTCGCTCAACCGTTCCCTTTCTCCTCTCGATCCTGACTCCTCCCAATACTATCTGCACACAGAAGCACGATACCACTCAGTCCTTCACGAAGATTATTCTCATCTTACACAGCTAAATCAAGCCGGAGAGGGTGAGACATGAAGCGCTGGACCTGTACGTCTTGCTGCCTTATCATAGGGGTCCGCTATCTGCTCTGAGGCGCACATGAACTCCACGACGGTGGTTCGACTTCTCATCCTGGTCATCCCTGCCGTATGGATAGCCGTTCGTCTCATGCCTGTCGACCACCCGCAATACACCAATCTCCGCCCCCTCACGCAGCAAGAGCAGGAGCATCAACGGGAACCGGACCTGTTCACATCCAAAGAATCCCTGTTTCAGGACCATTATCAGGCTCACTTCTCCACATCAGGCTTTGTCTACGGACACTACCGGATAGCTTACAAGTATGGTTTTGACCTGGCCCTTGCGCCTGACCGCCAGACGATGAACTGGGCGAGCATCCAACCCCTTGCTCGGCAAAACTGGGACGAACGGATCCTCGGATCGTGGAATCAACATCAGGAAGCCGTTCTCTACGGATGGGAGCAGGGCGTAATGGCGATGAAAGGCCGATGAGTATGATGAGGGGCTGACTGTTCACGGCCTGGGAAGGATACAAGAAAGGACTCGCCGTGCGGACGGTTCCCTTTGATCACACTCTACAAACTCACTGTGAACGATGAGCAGACTGAAGAGATCACACAGCACGCTTCTGCCTTTCAGATAGTCAAAACAGAAAAGCCGGACCCTCATTTCATTCACTTATTTCATTCGCACATGCTTTACGAAATGGGTACAGCCTGTTTATGGGGTACGGCGCAAATCATGCGGCGAATTCAACGCGAACGGTCCGTCCAAGACGCGCTTCCAGCATGATAAGCATTTCCAGGCTGAACTTATCCCATTTTCCACGGACCAGATCAGAGACACGGGATTGTGCAATGCCAAGGCGCTTGGCCGCCTCGGCTTGAGTCAGCTTATGTTTCTTGATGTACAGACGAAGATCGCTCATCAAGTTAGAACGCATCTGGAGCACAGCCGCTTCGGCTGGATCAAACCCCAGATCGATAAACACATTCCCGCTCGATTGTGTGCTGCGTTCTTTCATGAATGATCTCCGATCTGGCGATAACGCTTACGGGCCAACTCAATGTCCTCCCATTTGGTCTTACGTGTCTTCTTATGAAAAGCATGAAGCACATAGACGGCTGCGGTAAACTTCGCTACATAAAGCACACGCCATTCTCCTAGAACGTGGATGCGGATCTCTCGGACGCCGGCACCCACTTCATTCATCGATCTCCAATCCGACGGCTCCACCCCACGCTGAACGAATCCCAACTCGAACCCTGCCGCGCGCCTAGCCTCCGCCGGAAAATCCCTGAGATCATCCAAGCTCGTGCCGATAAACTTCAAGCACTTCATCGCAGGCGATTATATAAGTATATTGATAAGACAATCAATGGATGCCGCAAAATCCGAGATTATTCCGCCTGATTCGGCAGCTCGACATCACCACGCTTCTCTTGCAGCAGCCTGGCGACACCACGAGAGCGCGACGCTGAGAACTACTCCGACCATCGCCAAACCGGCTCATCGTGCTCATCGCCTACAGAAGGGTTGAGAGTGACCGGCTCTTTGGAAAACATGGTGAGCGATGATCCAGTCGAGGCAATATGGACAACCCCTGCATGTTGGTCTGACAGTGCAACCGTCAGACTGATTTCACAAGACACAAAGAACCCCCCTCTTTATGACTCTTCAGGATCTTGCGTAGGCACGCCGACCCCCTTTTATTTCTCAGAATCTAAAAATCTAATTCGCTCCACTTCTCATCCATCTGGCGTTACCATTTTGTGCATGGTCGAACAGAAAGAGAAAGAGAGAGGGTGTCGCGCACCTCGTGTATGAACTCACATCTGTCCCACCCGCACTACCGACCAGACATTGACGGATTACGAGCGTTTGCGGTGCTGTCGGTGGTGGCGTTCCATGCGTCCCCGGGATTGCTGAGCGGCGGATTTATCGGGGTCGATGTCTTTTTTGTTATTTCAGGCTATCTGATTTCCACGATTCTCTTCGAGAATTTACACAACGGCACATTTAATTTTGTCGAGTTCTATTCACGCCGTATTCGGCGTATTTTCCCCGCGCTTCTCCTGACGTTCACGGCAACCTACATTTGCGGTTGGTTCCTCCTCCTCAACGACGAATACCAACAACTCGGCAAACATATCGCCGGGGGTGCAGCCTTTGTTTCCAATTTTATCCTATGGAGAGAATCGGGATATTTTGACCATGCATCGGAAACCAAGCCCCTCCTGCATTTGTGGAGCCTCGGCATAGAAGAACAGTTCTACATTCTCTACCCCGCGATACTCTGGCTCGCATGGAAACGGCACGTTCATCTGCTGAGCGTGACATGTCTGATTGCGGTCATCTCGTTGTCCCTGAATATGTCCGGCGTACACAGCAATGCCACGGCAACGTTCTATTCCCCTCTGACCAGATTTTGGGAATTGATGTCCGGAAGTGTCTTAGCTTGGGCAACGCTGTACCGGTCACGGTGGCTTCCCCCACTGACGGACCTGCTCCATACGTGGGTACCGGCTCGCATCCGCCCAGATGCGAAATTGCTTCGACGGACGACCTGGAACAACATGGCGTCCCTGATCGGACTATCGCTGCTTTTCTATGGCGTTGTCCGCATCGGACAGGATGCCCCCTACCCTGGAGCCTGGGCGCTGATACCTGTGTTGGGCTCCGTCCTCATGATTGCCGCAGGGCCACAGGCCTGGATGAATAAGCATGTACTGTCCGGTCGCGTCGCAGTGTGGTTCGGCCTGATCAGCTTCCCGCTCTACCTGTGGCATTGGATAATCCTCTCCTTTTTGCGCATCATGAGCAATGAGACGCCTGAAGCCTTCGTGCGAATTGTTGCCGTTATGCTTTCTATCCTCTTGGCCTGGCTGACCTATCGCTATGTCGAACAATTCGTTCGGCGTGATGCGTTTCAATCTCTGAAGGTCGGCATACTCGTGTTGTCCATGGGTGTCGCATTCGTCGTCGGCCTTGCGACGAGAAGCATGGATGGCATCCCCGATAGAGCCGTGGCTCAATTAAACATCGCGTTAAGCAGTGGGTTTGACGGAGGGGACTTAGGCTTGACCTCCCCGGGCTGTGGGATTCTCGACCCATCGACCGCGCAACAATTCGGCATATGTGCCCAGGACAGCAGAGGGAATGTTCGGTTCGCCTTGATGGGAGACAGTAAAGCGGCGGCGCTCTACCCTGGCCTCGTACGAACGTCCCAAGAACATGGTCGTTGGTTATTTATCGGCGGAAATGGTGCGCAGGGGGCGCCCGTCCCTATGTTCTCCACGACCGATTCACGCCGTCGATACGATGAAGGCTTAACTCACGTTGCCGTTCAGACTCTTGCAGAAAATCCTGATATCGAAGCGGTGGCACTGGTATCCGGGATTCGGGCGATATTTTTGCTTCAAGATCATGTTCGACATGGAAACTTCACGACCTACGATTACACCTACCTGAAGCACTTACGCTCGTCTCACTATTATGGCGACACCCTTGAGGGGATCGATGCGGTCGTACACCGACTTGTCGCAGCAGGGAAGCGGGTCATTTTCGTGATTGATAACCCCGCATTGCCCGATCCGAAGGATTGCATCAACCGAACGACCCCGTTTGAATCGCTCAATCGGTTGTTATCCGGCGCGAACGACGATTGCGAGGTATCCCTGAGCGAGTTCACGCATCAAACCGCACTCTACCGAACATTGCTTGAACAGTTGAAGGATTCGTACCCCGACAGGGTAGACATCTTTGATCCCACGGACATCTATTGCGACAGAGTACGTGACCTGTGCAGCCCTCGCCGTGACGGCCGATTCTTATATTCCTATACCGACCACATTTCGGACTACGCCGCAGGGCTTGTAGGAGTACGGCTCAACGCATTGATGAATCAGCAGGCCACACCTCTCTCCCCCTAACCCGCATTATTCATGAGTGCTTCTACTGCAACCGCCGCCATGCCGCTGCAACAAGCCTGACCGCGGTTTGTCTGCGGTCAGGCGGGCAGGCTCGCCCCTCACGACCTCAACATACTGTTTTAAGTATGCCTCGCTCTCTCGGGGCTCCGCGTGCCCGTCTCGCTTGGCGTCCCGGCGGTTTCGTCACGAACCATCATGAATAATGCGGGCTAACACGCACCTGCCTCAAGGCGGCATCTCCCACATAACCATCTGTACTCTTGGCTATCAAAAATTGGCCACAGGCGAATGAAACCCTGGTATCATAGCGGCCGGCATGATCAGACTGGTGTGATGGTTCATCTCAGCAATATTATGGAGTGGGACCTACACACTGCATGTACTCAAGCCTCCATTTGAAACGACCGAAACACTAAAAGAGAACTTCCATCTTGCACCGTCAAACCGCCGCCGCGAGAAAGGGACCATGGTGACGAACGCACAACTCGATCAATCCTGCATCAATACGATCCGTACCCTTTCGATGGATGCCGTCCAACAGGCGAACTCCGGCCATCCTGGCACACCGATGGCCATGGCACCTGTGGCCTATTGTCTGTGGCAACGCGTGCTCAACTTTGATCCCCAAGACCCGATCTGGCCCAACCGCGATCGATTTGTTCTCTCCATCGGCCATGCCTCTATGCTGCTCTACTCCCTTCTACACCTGGCAGGGGTCAAATCCGTCGGTCCTCGATACGAGCGACTCACTACGCCGGCGGTATCCCTCGACGACATCAAACAGTTTCGCCAATTGGACAGCAAATGTCCGGGACATCCGGAGTACCGTTGGACCTCTGGCGTAGAAATGACGACGGGTCCGCTCGGTCAAGGTATTGCGACCAGCGTCGGCATGGCCATGGCAGCGCTGTGGCAAGCCCGGTACTTCAATCGTCCCGGGTTTGACTTGTTCACCTACAATGTCTACGCCCTCTGCGGTGACGGCTGTATGATGGAAGGCGTCTCTGCGGAAGCGGCATCCTTGGCTGCCCACCTGAAGCTTTCGAATCTCTGTTGGATTTACGACAACAATAAAATCACCATTGAAGGGCATACGGATGTGGCCTTTAGCGAAGACGTGGCCACTCGCTTCGTCGGCTACGGGTGGAATGTGCTACGGGTCGCTGATGCGAATGACCTGGACATGCTTGAGCGGGCCTTCACCACCTTCAAACGGGAAGTTGAGCGCCCGACGTTGATCATCGTGGACAGCCATATTGCCTACGGATCCCCGAACAAGCAGGACACCCATTCGGCTCATGGAGAACCGCTGGGCGAGGAAGAAATACGATTGACCAAGCGGGCCTACGGTTGGCCGGAGGATGCGAAGTTCCTGGTTCCTTCAGGCGTCCAGGAACATTTCCAAGACGGAATGGGTCAACGGGGGAAAACGGCTCGTGCAGCCTGGACGGCGATGTTCGAAGACTACAAGAAACAATTCCCTGATCTCGCCGACCATCTCTCAAGAATGCAACATCGGGAACTTCCCGACGGATGGGACAAGGGCCTGCCGGTCTTTCCACCTGACGTGAAGGGAATGGCAGGACGAGAGGCTTCGGGGAAAGTCCTCAACGCAGTGGCAAAAAACGTCCCATGGCTGCTCGGAGGATCAGCAGACCTGGCCCCTTCAACCAAAACTCGGTTGACCTTTGAAGGAACCACCGACTTTACGTCTCAGGATCGGGGTGGCCGAAACCTACATTTCGGCGTGCGGGAACATGCGATGGGGGCCATTCTCAACGGACTGTCTCTGTCAAAAATGAGACCGTACGGTTCGGGATTTTTGATTTTTAGTGATTACGCACGCGGCGCCATTCGACTCAGTTCCCTCATGGAAATCCCCACTATTCATGTATTTACCCATGATTCGATCGGGGTCGGCGAAGACGGCCCGACGCACCAGCCCATCGAACAATTGGCCTCTCTGCGGGCGATTCCGCATCATATTGTCCTTCGCCCGGCGGATGCGAATGAGGTGACCGAGGCCTGGCGAGTCATCATGCAGTTGAAGCATGAGCCGGTGGCGTTGATCCTCACTCGACAGGCGCTTCCGACCTTTGATCGTTCCCAATATGGTCCGGCCTCAGGCCTTGCCCAGGGGGCCTATGTCTTGTCGGATGCCCCGGGAGGAAAGCCGGATGTCTTACTACTCGCCAGCGGCAGCGAAGTGTCACTCTGTTTGGCTGCGGCTCAGCAGTTAGCGGCGAGCGGCGTCAAGGCACGTGTCGTGAGCATGCCGTCATGGGAATTGTTCGAACGTCAGCCGCAGGCCTATCGAGACGAGGTGATTCCCCCAGGGATCACGGCACGAGTCTGTGTTGAACAGGCCTCGACATTCGGATGGGATCGCTATGCGGGGCTGACCGGTGAAATCATCGGCATGACCAGCTTTGGTGCATCCGCACCGTTCAAGGACCTTCAGAAGAAATTCGGCTTTACAGCAGACCAGATCGTGGCTGCTGCGCAACGACAGATTCAAAAACCGGCGAGAGGCTCCTGAGGCTCTCGCCGGTTCCATGCCTATATCCGCTGTGGAGTGGCGACCCACGGTCTAGTAGCCGTGGCTCCCTGCCGAGGCGGATGAATCTGCCGGCTGACTTAGACCGGTGCGCAGAGCTTCTGGTCTCGAGATACGCAGCCTAGACGCTCCCTCACCGGCCCGTCCACCTACTGCACGGCTTCCTCGACCAATTTCTTCATGACCACGGCGGGCCAGATCAAAACCTTTTCAGCCATGCAGGGTCGTGTATTGAGCTGATGGGACATGGCGAGAGGATCCAGGTCGAGAACATTTTGAACGCGAGGCAAGTACCCAAATTGAAGATCATCGCTAGCCACTCGGAGGGAACCCAATACCGACCGATCCGTCCGACAGTCGATCTGAAGCGGGCCCAAGAGGAGTGCGAGCTGCGCCAGTTGAGATGACGATACCCCTAACGCCGCGATCGTCGTGAGAAACAGCTCACGATGCAACCGTCCGATTTCCTTGAATTCCGCGGCACGAAGGCCAGGGAGAACGAGAAGATAGCGTGTGAGATCGTGGCAAAACATCACACATTGCCGTCGATCCAACAGGACCAGGTGACCATGCCAATCCCAGAGCCTGCGGTTTGCCCCTTCGAAATAAGCCGGAGTCGGGCCAGAGAGGAGCTCTGGGGGCAGATTCGCTGCCAATTTCTTGGTGCAATGCAAGCGCATCGGAGATGATAGCATCATGCACGCCCCCTCGGAATGATGCAACCGTCGACCGGACCTTCCTCACTCTGATCAATAGACATGCACGATAGTATCGATGGCCAAGCCCGGCTCCACAACATGTTCATGATGGCGTATCCGCATACGGACCGTCATTGTAGCGGATGTGCGGAGGGAACGACCTGAAGAGGCAAGGCCTCGGTCAGAAGATGGAAGACTCTGAACATCAGGAATTTGAGCTCACGGCGGGACAGATCGTGGCAGCGGCACAACGGCTTGCTCGGAAACCGGAGACCGTAGCATAGGGTGCTGAGTCTATCCGTTCCGTAAGGCTAGCCGGCAGTCCTCGCTCCGAGTGGAGCAAGCCAGAACCTCTCGTGCGGTCACTTTTAAGCAATGACGCGAGGGGAGCAGTTACTGTTCGGCAGGCTTCTCGGCTTGCCCCGCCTCGTCGTCTTCGCCCTCTGTGGACTCTCCTTTGGAAAAGAGCTCTTCGATCTGCGCTTCATTACAGGTCAGGTCTTTGGAGTCGAGCACCGTCCCGTCGACCCTTTCGGGCTGATGAGACTTGACCTCCCTCTCTTTTTTGCGAGTGTCTTTCATTCTATCAGCTCCCATCACACCTGTTGAGGTGGGTCGCTTACTCCCACGTACGATGAGCCTCGCTCACATGTTCCACCCCGCCGGTCCTTGAGATCACCCATTGCACATCGTCCGGAATCGAGACGACTTTCAACTCGGCGGCGTGCCCGTTGGCCTCTCCTCGAAGTTCCTCCACGACGCGCACGAGCTTCTCGTCGTCTCGTGGGATCAGCGCGCCACACCGATTCAGACTCGGTTCCTTCGCCCCCGCTGCTTGCGGCCAATAGGACCCGGGATCGGCCTCCTGCAGCGCCTCTGCCTGCCCAAGCTCGCGCAAGCGCATGAAGGCCTTATGGCTTAGGAAAAACTCCTCATAACTCTTATTGATGACGATTTTTTTCATATCGGCTCTCCCTCTCAGTGACATGCGGACGAGCTGTCACATGTCCGGCGGATTGATCAAGAGTTCCACGCTCGACCGATGCCGATTAGGACGCAGGCGCCGGATCCTTATAGCCGATATAATTTCCCGACCAATGCACATACCGGCGGTTAGCCCAGGTGATCACGTCCTGCTGATGCGACTCACCGTATCGCTTCTGAACCACAGCCCCGAACCTGCCTAAATCGCCTTGAATTTCCGACAGGTCCTCAGACGTGATCTTTGACCAGTAGTCTTTAAGCGGTGTCTTTAATTGTTCCCAGAATTGTCCGAATTGTTCCTGATTCATCTTGGACTCCTTTGGTAAGTGGATGAGAGGCTCCGTCACCACACCGGTCGACGTCCACAAGGACGGTCCGATAGCGTGGTCCTGAACGGAGACTCTGGCGTAGAAGCGGCGGAGACCGGAGAATCAGACGCGCGGGAAAGGGAGGGATGCGCGAGAGATAGGATAGTCGACGTGGCTTGATACGTTGCCTTCACCCTACAGGCTTAGGATCCCCCTGTCAATGTGGGCATGCCGATGAGGGAAGGAGCTGTCATCCTATTTTCTACGTAGGCGTGTCAAGAGACCTCTAGGTGTTATTCGCTTGCCCAGGATTGGATCGAGACGGTCGAGATCGCATGTTGCGGCGATCCCTCGATCAGACGATCGCTATAGGCCAGGTAAATGTAGGTGTGGCGTTTCTTGTCATAAAATCTGACCACTTGGAGTTTCTTGAATATCAGGGACCGACTCTCGCTAAAGACTCTTTCCCCCTCTTTCAGTTCCCCGACCTGCCGAATCGGACCAACTTGGCGACAAGACAAGGCAGCATCGGAGGTTTCCTCCGCCAACCCGACCATCCCTTTTAGCCCACCTTTCTTTGATCGACTCAGGTAACAGGTAATGCCTTCGATCTTGGGATCGTCGAACGCTTCGATCACGATTTTGTGATCCGGTCCCAACATCTTGAATTTCGTATCGACACTCCCTACTTCCTCGGCATAACTACCCGACACGATCGTGGCACAACAGAGCAACATGGTGACACAGATATTGGTCTTCATCTCATTCTTCTCCCATCATGGTTCAGCTGAACCTTCCTGTACCGTATCGTTCTGAGCTGCTTAATCGCAAGGTCTGGTGCTCATGGCTGTCGTGGTGTCAGCAGGGATCATCGAGGCGAGACCGGACATTCAGTCCTGATCCATGCACAATTCAAGATCCACCTCCCACTCGGCACCCACTGGACAGATATCCGGCCCCTTCTCTGCACTCAGCTCTGATCACACAGGCAGGTCAGATAGTTTAGATAGCGAAGTCTGACCCCGATTATAGCTTGTTTCCCGGAATAGCTCGGGTGGAAGCTTGGAGGCCGGTTTCCGGTTGCAGTGCAACAGCTCGGAGATCATTGGCATCATGCCGCCCATATTGGAGGGATGCTACAGCATCCTAGAATGGTTGCCAAGAGAACGCGTGCTCACAATTCGTGAGAGACAAACCCCTACCCCCCCTAGAGTCGCACGAGCTTCTCTTTGATGACCCGCAGATTCTCCGGGGTTGATCGTACCCGTATCGTGAGTCCCTCAGCATCATAGTCTTCAGACAAGACCCGCATCCGCGCCCG
>JAOUPN010000032.1 GCA_029879905.1 Nitrospira sp.
GAATTTGAACTCCTCAACCGCTCCGACGGGGGTGGCGGGCGGTGTAACGGCATCGGGGGCTTCGGTGACGACGACGGCGGCGGGTAACAATTCGTTTACAATCGATCTGAACGGAGACGGGGCGCAGGTAGTGACCGTGGCAAACGGTCTGACCGGCTCGGCATTGGCGACGGCGATTCAAAATGCCGTGCGGGCATTGACTTCGGTCGATCCATTCAAAGCGGCGGCGTATAGCGGATTTACTGCGACGGTCAATGCCGCCGACGTGTTCACCTTCACATCGGGGATGACGGGAACGACCTATAATTCCACCACCGGTACGGGTGACGTCGTGGTTGCGGCAAACGGCGCAGATACGTTGGCCGCCAGTTTGAATATGTTGGCGCCTACGTCGACGACCGGAACGGACTTCCTCTTGACGGATCCTCCGGCCACATCTGACTTTTCTACCTCGATGACGGTATTCGATTCACTCGGCAACAGCCATTTGTTGACGACCTATTTTACAAAAATCGGTGATAACACTTGGAACTACAATATCGTCGCGTCGGTGAACGACGTGGTAACGGGGAATTACGACACGAGTAATATCGAGACAACATTGGGAATCGTCAGAGTCGGATCCGGAACCATGACGTTCAATACGGACGGTACCCTGAATTTGGAAAGCCCGGTGATTCACTACGATACGGGAACACCGGCCGGAGCGGTCGGCACGTTACCAGGGGAGTTACAGGTGGATTTTACCGGCGCCACACCGGATCAGCTGATCGTGATGAACTTCGGGACCAGCGTGACGACGGACGGCGGGGCCGGACTGGACGGCACCACGCAGTTCGGGTCGACCTCGGCATTGGTGCAGCTGACGCAAGATGGATTTTCTGCCGGCACCTTGCAAGCCTTTACGGTCGATTCGAATGGAACGATCAGCGGAAGATTTTCCAACGGCCAATTGCGCACGTTGGCACAGGTCGTGCTGGCTCGGTTTCCCGATCCGATCGGCTTGACCAGGACCGGCAAGAACACCTTCGCCGAGTCCGGGACATCGGGGCAGCCCGTGACGGGTACGCCGGACAGCGCAGGATTGGGGCGAGTCCTGTCGAATTCTTTGGAATTGTCCAATGTCGATCTTGGTGAAAGCTTCATTGAAATGATTGCTGCGCAACGCGGGTTCCAAGCCAATTCCCGTGTCATTACCACCTCCGACGAAATCCTTCAGGAACTGGTCAATCTGAAACGGTAATGTTTCATACGCGTGGGGCGGCGCCGAGAAGCCCGCCCCATGCCTTGCCGGTGCGAGTCTTTCTGAAAGGACGCATTCCCGCTTCTTCTTCTTCTTCAGGATATTGCGGCTGTCTGGTTGCAGAATCCTCCTGCGATCCGACGACCCTTTCTCCGTCAGTTTTCTGACGTCGTCAAGCGAGTGCTTGACACAAATACACGCCGTGACAGTTCGCCAAAACGCAACTACCCGATTGATGTATGGATTTGTCTCTCGTCTTTCCGTCGCGACCTGCTTTCGTGGGTGGCATATGCATTGCAAATTGCGCAGAGGACATTAAGTCGTTTGACGAGGTGAGGAGGAGCGTATGGCGGATGCGGGAACATCAGATGAAAAAGGCCCGGTTGCGGTCGCAGGACCTGCTATGCCGATGAAAATGATCATCATCATTGCACTGGTGGCATTGGTCATGGGCCTCGGCGGAGCCGTCGTGGCTGTGAAATTTCTGGGCGGATCAAACGCAGGATCCGGAGGCGCGGAAAGTCATAAGGCGGAAGGCAATGCTCATGCAGAAGCCGAAAAAGCCGGTACGGCCCCGGGGGTCATGTTTGACCTCGACCCGTTTATCGTCAATTTGGCTGATACACCCGAGATTCGCTATCTCAAAATCACCATCAAATTGGAAGTCGAAAATGAAACGGTCGCCACCGAACTGAGCGCTCGTATCCCACAGATACGCGATACGGTTTTAGTGCTGCTGAGCAGCAAAGACGTGAACAGTGTGAGAACGTCTCAAGGGAAATTTCAGTTGCGTGAGGAAATTATGCAGCGTATCAACGGTCTGCTCCAACGGCCCGGGATTCGAGCCGCGTACTTTACGGACTTTGTCGTGCAATAGACGACGGTATGGAAAAGGTACTTTCACAAGACGAAATCGATGCGCTGCTCAAAGGTGTCGCATCGGGAGACGTCGATACGGATCCCAAGGCGGCGGCCATGGAGGGCGGATCGGCGACTCCGTACGACTTGCTCAATCAAGAGCGGATCGTACGTGGCCGGATGCCGACTCTGGAAATGGTGAACGATCGATTTATCAGGCGCCAATCCGCCGCATGGACCACCATGTTACGCGAGGCCATCGATTTTATCGTCGTCGGCACGCAGGTGCTCAAGTTCGGCGAGTTTTTGAAGAAGGTCCCGATGCCGTCGTCGATGAATGTGTTTCACATGCATCCGCTGCGAGGCAACGGATTGTACGTGATGGATGCGTTTCTTGTGTATCTGATCGTGGATTATTTTTTCGGCGGAAGAGGGCAAACGCATGTCAAGCCCGAAGGGCGAGATTTCACCCCGGTCCAACTGCGCATTGTTCGAAAGATGCTGGCCAGCTCGCTGGCCGATCTTGAAAAGGCGTGGCAGGCTGTCCTGCCGGCCAAGGTGGAGTATGTGCGATCTGAAAGCAATCCCCAGTTCGCCATGATCGTGACGGCATCGGAAATCGTCGTGGTGGTCACGGTTCAGGTCTTGCTCGGGGATGCAGCGCGGGATTTGTTTCTCGTGTACCCCTACGCAATGTTGGAACCCATCAAGGAAAAACTCTATTCGGGATTGGTCTCTGACCAGGTCGAGCAAGACAGCAGCTGGGGGGTGAAACTAAAAGAGAAACTGCACGAGTGCCGGCTTGGTGTATCCGTTCGTTTGGGGACGACAACCGTGACGCTTCGCGACGTACTGAATTTTGCACCCGGTGATGTGCTCGTCTTGGAGCAGCGTCCGGGAGATGCTCTCGATTGCTACATCGAGGGGTATCACAAGTTTCAAGGCAGTCCCGGTGTCTACAAGGGCAATCACGCCTGCCGCATAACTAAAGTCATCAACTGAGAGCAGGCAGATGGGGGGCATCATGCATGAGCGAGACAGGGGAAACGATACCACCCGGAGGGCAGAGCGACATGTCTGAGGCACCATCGCCGGAGCCGGCATCATTTCCTCAGGTTCAGAGTACGGAGGCGGACGGAACACCGAAAAATATCGAATTTCTTCTCGATATTCCCATGAGTGTCTCGGTGTACGTGGGTTCTACAAAAATGGAGATTCGGGATTTGCTGCAATTGGGGCAGGGGTCGGTCATCGAGTTGGATAAGCTCGCTGGGGAGCCCATGGACGTCATGGTGAACAACAAACTGGTCGCGCGCGGGGAAGTCGTGGTGGTCAACGAAAAATTCGGCATTCGTTTGACCGACGTCGTCAGCACGGCTGAACGGGTCCAGCAACTCGGTTGAAAGGTGGGAAGGAGCGCGCGGAATGGATATGTGGGACAGCCTTCTTCGGACTCTGTCCGCTTTAGCCATTGTCCTGGTTCTTATGGCGGGAGTCGCCATGGTCGCCAGGCGTTTACTGGGTCACCACCCGGTGCAGTCCGGTCGTCATACCGTGGTTCGCGTCGTCGCCACCGGATTCATCGGACCTCGCAAAACGATCTCGTTGGTTTCCGTCGCAGGTGACTACCTCATCGTCGGATCTACTCCGACCGATCTTATCCCATTGGGCCGTGTCAGTGATTCGGCAAAAGTGGATGCCCTCCTGAATGCCAATGCGACGGATTCTCCGTCGGGAGATCCGTCGATGGCGTCTTCGGCATTGGCATCATGGCTTCAATACGTGCCTGAAGAGGCGCGCCGCCGGCGACAGGAGCATTATGGAGAACTGTAGTCCGTCCAATCGGTTTGCGGTGTTCTTGGTCGTTGCGATTGCCGTCTCTGCATGGCTTGCAACGGCGACGGATGTGTTCGCAGGCGGGCCGTCCGTCAGCATCGATCTCGGCGGTGATGCGTCGAATCACACCGCCGTCGTCGTGCAGATCTTGATTCTCCTGACGGTGCTGTCATTGGCACCGGCGCTGTTCATTATGGTGACGTCGTTTACCAGAATCGTGATCGTGCTGTCGTTCCTTCGGCAGGCACTCGGCGCGCAGTCCGTCCCTCCGAATCAGGTATTGCTCTCGTTGGCCTTGTTCTTGACGATGTTCGTAATGGCGCCTGTCGGAAAGGCGGTCTATACCGATGCGATTCAGCCGCTTATGGCAGAAAAAATGTCCTATGAAGAAGCATATGACAAAGGAATCGTGCCTCTTCGCGGATTCATGCTTCGTCAGGTACGGGAGCGGGACGTGGAATTGTTTATCGATCTCGGCCGGTTGCCCAAGCCGGAGAAGGCCGAGGATATCCCGACCCACGTCATTATTCCCGCGTTCATTCTGAGCGAACTGCGCATAGCATTCCAAATAGGCTTCCTGATTTATATTCCGTTTTTGATCGTCGATATGGTGGTGGCCAGTGTGCTCATGTCCATGGGGATGATGCTGCTTCCTCCTGTCGTGATTTCGTTGCCGTTCAAGCTGATTCTATTTGTTCTTGCCGACGGATGGTATCTCGTCGTCGGTTCATTAGTACGGAGTTTTCAATGAGAGCGGTGTCGCGCCTCCTGCGTCACGTTACGGGTTTCGAGTTTCTGGTTTCTGGGGTTGTCTCGCAGGTTGTAGAGGTCTGGTCGCAGGCCGCAGCACCAGAATGTGTGATCTGTACGGTGTGGAGCCCAACGGCCTGCCAGCCGTGGCTTTCTGCGAAGGCGGGTGGAACTTCCCGCGGGTAGGTACGAGACACGTAACTCGAAACCTGAAACTCGGAGCGCGAAATCCGAAACTCAGGGCCGAAAAACAAAAGACGGGAGTCCAATATATGACACCGGAAATGGTGACTGAATTGGGACGACAAGCGTTGGAAACCACCTTGATGGTAGCCGCGCCGATCTTAGGCCTCAGCCTTGTTGTTGGATTGCTGGTCAGCGCGTTTCAAGCAATGACCCAATTGAATGAAGCCACGCTGACATTCGTTCCTAAGGTCTTAGCGTTGTTCGGTGCGCTCTTGTTTTTTCTGCCCTGGATGATGAACGAGTTGACTACCTTCACGGCAAATTTGCTGAGTGCTATTCCGCAGTACGTTCGATGAAACGGAGACGCTCTTGACTCACGTGATTCAGCTGGCCCTCCCGGAATTTCAATCGTTTCTGGCGCTGATCGCCAGGATCGGAGGGTTGATCGCCGCCATGCCGATTCTGAGCGGGAAGACCGTCCCGCTCAAAGTCAAAGTCGCGGTGGTACTGGGGCTGGGAGTGGTCTTAGCCCCGGTCATCCATCTCCCTCCGATTCCGTTCGACATCGGTCTGATCGCCGCCGGTTTGGCCGGAGAAATGGCCATCGGTCTCACGATCGGGCTGGCCGTCAGGTTGTTTTTCAGCGCGCTCGAATTGGCAGGTGAATTGGTGGGCGTGCAAATGGGGTTCGGTATCGTGCAGCTTTTTGATCCTGCCACATCGAATCACACATCGGTGGTGGGACAGTTTTTTACCCTGCTGGCATCGTTGGTCTTTCTCTCGTTGAACGCCCATATGCTGATTGTTGCGACGATCGTGTCCAGCTACGAGGCCATTCCGGTATTCGGCGCAACTCTCCCGACGGAATTGGGAGAAGAAGTGATGCGTCTATCTCGGCAAATGTTCGTGATCGGCCTGAAATTGGCCGCTCCCGTACTGGTGATGATTTTGGTTATCAATGTACTGCTGGCGATTCTCGGTCGGGCGGTGAGCCAGATCAACGTCTTCGTTCTGAGTTTCCCTATCACCATTGCGGGGGGATTGGCCGTGTTGTCGTTGGCCATGCCGTTTACGGTGCAATTGTTGGCTCGTGAAATCGAACGGCTGGAAGTTGTCATCGACGATCTCTTGAAAGTCTTAGGTCATGGCTGAAGACAAAAGCAATAAAACAGAACCGGCAACCCCGAAGCGAAAGGACGAGGCTCGAAAAAAGGGCCAGGTGGCAATCAGTCGCGATATCTCTACCGCGGCGATTCTGCTCGGTGGTATCGGGATGCTCGCGACCATGATCCCGTCTGGCCTGTATCGGATGACGGATGTGACGAGGCAAGGACTGACCCTGTCGTTTCCGGACGGGTTTCGGAACGGCTTGTCGGTGGAACAGGTCCATACGGTCATTGTGCAAAGTGCTGTGACGGTTCTGGGCCTCACACTACCGATCCTCGCAGGCATTGTGTTGATCGGGAGCTGTGCGATGTTGGCGCAGACCGGGTTTCTCTGGCGTTCCGACGGAATCCAGTTCGATTTCAACAGGATTAATCCGCTGAAAGGGTTGAAACGGCTGGTTTCTCTACGGTCTGTCGTCGAGTTGATCAAGGGGCTGCTCAAAATTGCGATCGTCATCGGAATCGGGGTCGCCGTCATGCGTCATGATCTGATGCAAGTTCCTGGGCTGACAGAGTTCGATATGGGAACGGTGTTGCATGTGACGGGGCGTCTGTCGCTGAAAACCGCATTGGCCGTTGCGGGAGCGATAGGAGTACTGGCGGGATTGGATTATTTGTATCAGCGGTATGAGTGGGAACGTGATCTTCGAATGTCCAAGCAGGAGGTCAAGGAGGAGCTGAAGTCAGCGGAAGGTGATCCGTTGATCAAAAGTCGTGTCCGTACCGCTCAACGGAGTTTAGCAAAGAAACGCATGATGGAAGCCGTGAAGACGGCGGATGTCGTGGTGACCAACCCCACGCACTTGGCCGTGGCCTTGAAATACGATGCCGAAAAAATGGCTGCGCCTTTCGTCGTGGCAAAAGGCGCGGGGGTTGTGGCCGAGAACATCCGAGAGTTGGCGCGTCATCATGGCGTACCGGTCGTGGAGAACAAGTTTGTCGCCAGGACGCTCTTCAAGTTGGTTGATATCGGTAAGGAGATTCCGGCGGATCTGTATCGAGCCGTGGCTGAAATTCTCGCGTTTGTGTACCGGGCTCGAGGAATGACTGCAGCAGGATTGGAAAAAGGGTAAGGCAGGTGAGGGGCAAGGGACAAGGGGCAAGGTTGGGATAGGAAGCGCGAGAGATCTGCATAGGGCACGTCGATGACAACAAAGATTGAACCGATACAAGAGACCTCGTTCGTCAAGCACCCGGACATCATCATCTCGGTGGGGGTTGTGGCCATCTTGATGGTCATGCTTCTGCCCTTGCCGCGTTTTGTGCTGGACCTGCTTCTGAGCTTCGACATTACGCTGTCGGTCATCATTCTGTTGGTCGGTCTGCAAGTGCGAAGGCCGATTGAGTTTTCCGTTTTTCCCTCCGTGTTGTTGATGATCACGCTCTTGCGCTTGTCGCTCAACATTGCGTCGACGAGACTGATCTTGCTCCACGGCAACGAAGGGGTCGGGGCGGCAGGGGAAGTCATCAGAGCGTTCGGGAATTTTGTCGTCGGCGGGAATTACACGGTCGGTCTGGTGGTATTTTCCATTTTAGTCATCATCAACTTCGTCGTGGTGACCAAAGGCGCCGGACGCGTAGCGGAAGTCGCCGCACGGTTTACGTTGGATGCGATGCCCGGCAAACAGATGGCCATCGACGCCGATTTGAACTCCGGCTTAATCAATGAAGCCGACGCGCGCCGGAGACGTCGTGAGATTACCGAAGAAGCGGATTTCTATGGGGCGATGGACGGTGCCAGCAAATTTGTGCGCGGAGACGCGATTGCGGCCGTCATCATTATTCTCGTCAATATCGTCGGAGGATTGTCCATCGGTGTTCTTCAGCAAGGGATGAGTCTTGCGGCGGCGGCAGAGACCTACACGTTGTTGACGGTCGGGGAAGGGTTGGTCGCACAGATCCCTGCCTTGATCGTGTCGACCGCCGCCGGCATCGTCGTGACGCGCGCGGCTTCTGAGACTGACCTAAGCGGGGAAATGACCAGGCAGCTGTTGACCTCTCCCAAAACGGTGGCCACGGCTGCAGGTATTCTGCTGGTTCTGGGATTGATTCCGGGTCTCCCGCATCTGGCGTTTTTGGCCTTGGGAGGCGTTGCCGCCTGGATGGCCTACCGCCTGTATCAAGAAGAGCACCGTGTCGAAGCGGTGGAGCAGGCACCCGCAACCCCGAAGACCGACGAAGGGGTAACGAGGGTCACCCCGCTAGATCTGATGGAGGTGCAGGTCGGCTATGGATTGATCGGTCTGGTCGAAGGTGCGCAAGGGACCGCATTACTGGATCGGATAAAGGGATTACGGCGTCAGTTCGCCGAGTCGATGGGTTTTGTCGTCCCACCCATCCATATTCGGGACAACCTCCAACTGCGTCCGAACGAGTATGCCGTCATCCTCAAAGGGGTGGAGGTGGCCAAGGCCGATGTCTTACCGGGCCATCTGCTGGCCATCGACCCGGGGACCGGTCAGCGCGGCTTGGTGCAGGGCATCGCGACGAAGGAGCCGGCGTTCGGTCTTCCGGCTCTCTGGATTCAGGAAAGCGGGCGGGAGCAGGCGCAAATTGCGGGCTACACCGTGGTCGACGCGAGCTCGGCCATTACGACGCATTTATCGGAACTCATTAAGCGACATGGTCACGAATTGCTCGGACGGCAGGAAGTGCAGTCACTGTTGGACGAGATCGGGAAAGCGCACCCGAAATTGGTGGAAGAGCTTATTCCCACCCTGTTGTCGTTGGGAACGGTCGTTCGGATTTTGGGAAATCTCTTGGCGGAAGGTATTCCGATCCGAGACCTGCGTTCAATTTTGGAGGCCGTTTCCGATCATGCGGCGGCCATCAAGGATCCGGACATCCTGACGGAGTTCGCACGCCAGGCATTGGCCCGTACGATTACCAAGCAGTATCAAATGCCGGACGGAACGCTTCAAGTCATCACGCTGGATCCCATGCTCGATCGGACATTGGTCGAGCAGGCGGCGACCCTCCCGCCCGGAGCGTTTCTTCAATTGGATCCGGCCTTGTCGCACAAACTGCTCAACGGTTTGAAACAGGCTGCAGAACGGGTGGCCTCCAAAGGCCAACAACCGGTAGTCCTGTGTTCCCAATCCGTTCGGCGTCACGTGCGCCGCTTGAGTGATCGTCTGTTGCGCTCCGTGCCGATCATGGGTCTCAACGAAGTCGATGCATTGGTTCGTTTGCAATCGCTCGATACCGTTCGAATTGATGCCGAATTGCCCCAGCCATCATGAGGTAGGCGATGAAGGTGAAGACATTTTACGCCCTCACCATGCAGGACGCCTTGCGTTCGATCAAGGAAGAATTAGGTCCGGACGCAATCATCCTTTCGTCCAAGGAGGTTCGGGAGGGTGATCGATTATTGCAAGTACGCAACCGTCCGGTGTTGGAGGTCATGGCGGCGTGCGAACAGGATTCCTCGGGCACGGCACAGATACGCCGCGAGGAGACACCCAAGTCTGAGGCCGATCATCCCGTGGCGCAGCCGGATGTTGAGAGTCCCATGCCTCGAAATTTTCAGAAGACGCTTCAATCGGTATTGAAATCCGGCGTCGTTCCGGCGCGGATATCTCCGCCGATAACGGAGGATCGATCGACGCAACCGGCCCGTCCTGCCTGGAGAAAAAACCGACTCCGGGATCTCAATGTTGAGTTACGGGAATTAAGCCGTCTGTTGGGAGAGTCGTTGCCTCCTGAAACACAATCGATGCGGGCTCGGTTTCCTTCTGCTGTCGCGCGGCTCTGCAGGTCGTTTATTCGGCAGGGGATGCGACCGTCCACGGCGGAGTCGCTTGGACGTGATCTTCAACGGGGATGGGGGAAAAAAATGCCGGTGGATGAGGGGACAATTATGCAGTCTCTCCAACGGGAAATCGGCCGCCGCGTTCGTGTCGGCGACGGAGGGCTTATACCGACGAGGACTCGTGCCGTCAGTTTGGTCCTTGGTCCCAGTGGTTCGGGTAAAACCTCTATGGTGACGAAATTGGCTGCACATTACCGCCGTGAGCATCAGCGTTCTGTCGCCGTGGTGACATTCGATGTGTGTCGTGAAGTTTCGGTGGAGCACTTGCGGAAGTATGCCAGAGCTCTTGGTGTGCCGTTTGCATCCGCTCGTTCACCGCGGCAGTTGCATGAGGGATTACGTCGGTACTCCAGGGCCAATCTGGTGCTGATCGATATGCCGGGAGTGGGACCGGACGAGGTGGCATCAGCCAAAGAATTGTACCGGCTGCTGCACAAGGAATCGGATATGACAACACATGTGGTGCTTCAGGCTTCCGCGAGGGAGCGAGACCTTCGCGCCATTCTTGACCGAGTCAAGGATCTGTCATCGTTACGGATTTTGTTTACGAAGCTGGATGAAACGGAATCATTCGGGACCATCTTCGACTTGGCACAGCAGACCGGCATGCCGCTGTCCTACTGGGGAGTGGGACCGCGCGTGCCGGAAGACATTGAAACGGCCACACCGGAACGATTGGCAGAGTTTCTGATGGCGCAACGGTACGTGGCCTTCCGGGGGGGAGCCCGAGACGGGCCTGTCATAGTGGGATCGACTTCGGTGCCGGAAACCGTCGGGTCCAGATCCGATTAACGCGAAGGGTAGGAGGGAGAGTCATGCAGAGCAGATTCGGGACGCTTGACGGGACGGAAGCCGGTTGTGAACCGGTTGAACCGCGTATTCGAGTCATCGCGGTTTCCAGCGGCAAAGGCGGGGTGGGAAAAAGCAACGTGGTGGCCAACCTGGCCGTAGCGCTTGCGCAGGCGAACAAGCGTGTCCTGGTCTTGGACGCGGATCTGGGATTGGGCAATCTCGATGTCCTCCTCGGAATTGTTCCGCAGTACACGATCGAAGATGTGCTGTCGGGGGCTCGTCATCTCGAGGATATTTGTTTGGTCGGACCGGCAGGCATTACGGTATTGCCGGCCAGTTCCGGCGTGCCGCATCTGACGACGTTAACGGAGTCGCAGCAGATCGTCATTCAAGAGCAACTGGAACATCTTGCCGCGGATAAGGATGTGCTGTTGATCGATACCGGTGCGGGCATCTCGCCGAACGTGACATTTTTTGCATCGTCGGCACATGAGACCGTGATCGTCGTCACACCGGAACCCACCTCGTTGACCGATGCCTATGCGCTGATCAAGGTGTTGACTCGCCGGTATCGGGAACATCGATTCAAAGTGTTGGTGAATCTGGCGAAGGGGCCTCGGGAGGCGGCTGAGGTATATCGAAAGCTGGACCGGGCCGTAGATCGGTTCCTTCAGGTCGCGATCGAGTCGATCGGATATATCCCGCAAGACGACTATGTACCCTTTGCGGTCATGCGTCAAAAAGCCGTGGTGGACTTGTTCCCTGATGCGCCGGCGTCACAGGCATTCGGCCGATTAGCCAAGCAGGTGACGCAGTGGCCTGTTCCTGTCCTCCCCAAAAGCTCCGTCCAGCTTCTGTGGCGGCGCTTGGTCCATGCGGGGTAAGGCGGATGCCCGGACGTGAAGGACGCAGTGGGGGATCAATGATAAGCAAGGCAGCACCTGTAACGAAGCGGCGAGCATCGACGAAGGACTCCGGTCGGGAACAGCTCATCAAGGAGTTTGCGCATGTCATTCGTGCGATCGCGCATCGGTTGGCATTCCGCCTTCCGGCCTATTTGGATGCGGAGGATCTGGTTTCGGTCGGAACGATCGGTTTGATGGACGCAATGGACAAGTATGATCCCGATAGGGAGGCCAAGTTCAAGACCTATGCGGAATTCAGGATTCGAGGGGCGATGCTCGATGAGATTCGGTCGATGGATTGGATTCCGCGTTCGGTGCATGAGCGCATCGGATTATTGCAGCGGACGCATGTGGAATTGATGAATCGTCTCGGGCGTTCGCCTCACGATGATGAAGTCGCGGCGGAGCTCAAGATGTCGCCGCAGGAACTCGATGACTTTATCTCTCGCGCCAGAGGCGCGGTGCTGGTCAGTCTCGATGATCTCAATCTTCATGACATGGATCGCAGTAAGGTGGTGACGATGTTGGCCGACACCCAGAATCCGGATCCGCTTGCCGCGTTGCTCAATGAACGGGAGCGGGAATCCGTCGGCGGCGCCATTCAGAATTTGCCGGAGAAAGAACGGCTGGTGTTGACGCTGTACTACTTCGAGGAACTCACGATGAAAGAAATCGGCGACCTCCTCAAGGTGACGGAGTCGCGCGTGTGCCAAATCCACGCCAAGGCGATTCTTCGCCTGAAGGCGCACCTCGGGGTGTCCAGATAAGTAGGTAGGTTTTTCAGTGAGACCGGGAAAAAACAGCCGGGTGACGAGGCATGTGGACGCCGGGACTGTGCGGATATCGAGCGTCGCAATAACCGCACCTTCCGTCCTCAATAAAATCAGGTGATTAGCGGTACATGATGCGCGACAGCGAGCCGATGGTGGTTGGATTGCTGGCATAAGGGTTGCTGAACGAACAAGTAGAAGGAGCAGCCGTATGAATCGAGGTATTTACCCTATTTTATCCGGAGCGCTGGCGCATGAGCGGCGGATGCAAGTCTTTGCGAACAACATGGCGAACGTGAATACCGCCGGATTTAAGCAGGACGAGCAATCGTTCAAATCGATCTTCCCGCCGCGCCATCCGTCGATTCCCCCACTCGGCCCCAATGTAGATTTAGCACAACGGATCATGGCCAGCCCGATGGGCGGGACCGAGCGGACATTCGTGGCGCCCTATCGCACGAAGACGACGTTTGAACCTGGCCGTATTCGATTGACCGGCAATCCGCTTGATCTTGCCATTCAAGGCAACGCATTTTTTGAAGTGAAGACACCGCAAGGCGTTCGCTATAGCCGAAACGGGATGTTATCGCTCGATAACCAGCGCAGGTTGGTGACGAATTTGGGGTATCCCGTCATGGGGACTAAGGGCGAGATCAAGATTCCGGCCGGTAAGCTGGAGATTACGCCGCAAGGCGATATCAAAGTGAACGGCCGGCCGGTTGCCACGATTAAGCTCATGGAATTTCCGGACGATGAGATGCCGCAGAAGTTTTCAGAGGGACTCTTTGTCTCGGACAAGGGGGCGGTATCGAAAACGTCCTTAGTGCAGGTCGGGCACATCGAAGAATCCAATGTGAACGCCATCGGGGAGATGGTCAAGCTGATTCAGGGGATGCGTGGGTACGAGTCGGCGCAGAAATTGATTCAAACGCTTGATCGGATGGCGGAAACGGCGATTCAGGATGTAGGACGAGTAGTGTAACGGTGGTGAGGAGTGAGGGGTGAATAGTAAGGAGGGCGCATACCCTGGTCATCACCTATCAGGCCTCAATGATCACGTAATACGCGGAGGGATTCTATGATTCGTGCGATGTGGACGGCGGCAACGGGCATGACGGCCCAGCAAATCAACGTCGATACGATCGCGCATAATTTGGCGAACGTGAACACGAATTCATTCAAGCGCAGTCGGGCGGAGTTCGCCGATTTGCTCTATCAGATCCAGAGGCTTCCCGGAACCAGCGCATCGAACGTCGGGGTGTTTCCTGTGGGAATCCAGGTGGGCGCCGGTGTGAGACCGACGACCGTCGCGAAGGAATGGCTGCAAGGCAATATGCGGCAAACCAATAATGATCTGGATCTCGCCATCGACGGTCCGGGATTTTTCCAGGTATCCAGGTCGGACGGTACGGTCATGTATACGCGGAACGGATCATTCAAGCGGGATAACATCGGTAACCTGGTGACGGGTGACGGTGATCTGCTGAATCCCGTCATTACGATTCCGTCCGGTGCGTTGAAGATCGACGTCGGACAGGACGGTACGGTATCGGTTCTTCTACCCGGAGTCACACAGGCTTCGCAAGTCGGTCAGATTCAGGTGACACGGTTCGACAATCCGTCCGGTTTGGTCGCTATGGGGAATAACCTGTTCATCGATAGTTTTGCCTCGGGTCCCCCGATTCAAGGGACCGGAGGATTTTCCACCGGGTTCGGCACGATTCAACAGGGTTTTCTGGAAAGCTCGAACGTGAATTTGGCGGAAGAGATGGTGAATATGATCATCGCGCAACGGAGCTATGAAATCAATTCCAAGACGATTCAAGCCTCTGATGAAATGATGTCCATCGCCAATAGCTTGCGACGGTAGGAGAAAGGAACTATGAGACGACTCTTGATCGTGCTGACGCTGTGTCTTGGAGGTGCCATGCTATGGACTTCTCAGTCCACGGCGGCAACGAAGCGTTCGGACTCGACTCCTGCTGCGCCCGCCATACGCAGTTCAGGCGATCAAGCGGGTCAAAGTGGAAGCGGGCGTCCCGCTTCGCAGATCCTTGACCCGGAGAGGATCGAGAACACAATCCACGCGTACTTGAAAGAGGAGTGGACCACGCAGGTCAAGGATGTGGATGTGGCCGTTCTGGCGCCGACGGAGTCGGTGAAAGTTCCGGCCGGGGTAATGGGATTACGAGTGATCCCCTCACGGAACGGAGAAGGGGTCGGCCGACGCATGTTTCAGGTGGCGGTGACCGTGAACAAAAAGCCATGGAAGATTCTTGACGTCCATGCCGACGTGACGGCGATGATCGATGCGATCGTACTCAATCGGTCGTTCAGGCCCGATGAAGTCATCGATGAGTCGGATCTGAAGACCATAGAGATCCGTATTTCTCAGCTCACGCATCCCTTCGTGACCGATCAGGGTGCGGTAGTGGGAAAGAGTGCGGCACGTCCCGTTCCTGCCGATGTTCCGTTGCGTCAGGCATTTCTCAAGTCGCCCGTCGTGCTGAAGAAGGGCGATCGAGTGTTGGTTGAAGCAAAACGCGGAGGACTCTCGATTCAGACGTATGGTGTGAGCAAATCAAGCGGTTCCGTCGGGCAAATGATTATGGTGATAAATCCTGACTCCGGAAGGGAACTCCGGGCGAAGGTCGTTGCGCCTGGGCTTGTCGAGGTGGAGTTCTGAGACATGTTGCGTGAAAAACAGGTTCAGGTTGAGGTTGAGGTTCAGGTTGAGGGGAGGATGCCTCGATCGACGAGGCGCCCTGTGCTCAGTCTCAGCCTTGACCTGAACCTGTTTCAGGCCGGACTGGCGGTGATGATGCTTCTGGTCGTCGGTTGCACGAGCCCTCCTCCCGTGTCGGACAAAATCAAGGTTCCTCCTCTGCCGCCTCCGAAAACGTTGGGCTCATTGTGGCAAGAGGAGAACGGGCGAGCCTATCTTTATGAAGATATGCGTGCGATGCGGGTCGGCGATGTGTTGACGATCAAGATCGATGAGAACCACAAAGGATCGAAGTCTGCGGATACGGCAGCGCAACGGGAGTCAACGATCCAAAACAGTCTCGTCGGAAGCGGCATGGGATATCTGGGTTTGCCGGGAATCCGGGTCAGCGATGAAACACGCCGTGGATTCGGAATCGACGGCAGCGCGAGCAACAAATTCGGGGGCAAAGGTGCGACCAGCCGTGCCGGCACATTGAGGGGCACGATCTCCGTCATCGTCACGGAGGTCTTGTCGAACGGAGATCTTCGCATCGAGGGACGACGAGAAGTCACCGTCAACGCAGAAAAACAATTGATGACGATCGAGGGCATTGTGCGGCGGGTGGATGTCGACACCAAAAACACGGTGTTGTCGTCGGCTATTGCGGACGCCAAGATCGAGTATTCCGGTCTCGGTGTGCTGAACGATGTGCAGCGGCCCGGATGGTTTGTGCGGGTCCTGGACTGGATTTATCCGTTCTAGGCCGGCAAGAGGAGGATTCTGTGACGACTCTGTCGAAATCTCGACGCAGCGGGCTTCCGGCCATGCACATTCGGCCGAAGCCGCTGAATTTTCATTCCGTACAGATGATGGTGTTGAACGGAGTTGTGCGCCGGGCTGATCGCCACCCTCCTCTCGTGCCGAGCCAAAGAGAGGTGTCGGCGGCGGAAGCCGCGTACGGCGATCTGTCTCAGGATTCGGTGGCGAAGAAGGGATGGCTGTCTCGCATCGTGCTTCGTCGGGTGCCGGAGGCGCCGGTCTGTCGACCGGTACCGGATAAGGGAAGACGGCAGGCAGCAGTCATGGTCTTACGGTCCGTGTTTGTTGTGGTCTTGATCGGCACATTACTCTGGCCCGTTGCGGCTGATGCGGTGCGGATCAAGGATATCGGTGGAATTGAAGGGGTGCGCGACAACCAGCTCATCGGCTACGGGCTGGTGGTCGGATTGGATCGGACCGGCGATCAGGTCATCGGTGGACAGTTTACGATCCAGGCGATGATGTCCATGTTGAATAAGATGGGCGTCAATCTGGTGATCAACCCGATTCAGCTCCTGACAAGAAATATCGCGTCCGTGATGGTAACGGCGAAATTGCCGCCCTTCTCGAAACCTGGGATGACGCTCGATGCCGTCGTGTCCTCCATGGCCAACGCCAAAAGTCTTCAAGGCGGTACCCTGTTGCTTACCCCGTTGAAAGCAGCCAACCAACAGGTGTTTGCCGTGGCGCAAGGGCCTGTCTCCATCGGTGGGTTTCTCGGTGGAGCGGGAGGTCCCGGGGGAGCGACGGTGATCAAGAACCATCAAGTCACCGGTATCGTGCCGGGAGGCGCCATCATCGAAAAAGAGTTGCTGGTAGACATCGAATCATGGGAAACGGTGTCCGTCCTGCTCCGGCAACAGGATTTCACCACGGCGATCAGGACCGCCGAGGCCATCGACGGCGTATTCGGCAAGGGGACGGCGATGGCCGTGAATGCCGGACATGTTAAAGCGACCATTCCCGTGGATTTCCAAGGGCGTGTCGTGGAATATATCGCATCCATCGAGAGCCTTGACGTCGTGGTCGATGCTTCGGCCAAAGTCGTGGTCAACGAGCGAACGGGTACGGTCGTGCTCGGCGAGCATGTGCGGATCGCCGCTTGTGCCATTTCGCACGGTAATTTGACCATCTCCGTGAAAAACACGCTGAATGTGTCTCAGCCGCCGGCGCCGCTGGTCGGTTCTACGGCCGGACAAACTGTGGTGACGCCCGATGTGCAGACGGAAGTCAAAGAGGAAGAGTCACGTTTGGTGGTGGTGGATGAGACCGTGACGTTAGGTGATGTGGTTCGGGCGCTCAATGCCGTGGGAGTCACCCCTCGCGATTTGGTCGCCATTCTCTCGGCATTGCAGTCGTCGGGGTCTTTGCAGGCAAAACTGGTGGTCATGTAGGTCCGATGGAAGATTTTGCAACCAGTATCTATGGGATGAACCGTTCGCTGCCGTCTCTCTACGAGATGGGAGAGGGCAGGCTTGATGTTGGGCGGTTTCCGGATTTGGATCGTCTGGGGCAGGCCGGGCAGCATCGTGCAGCTCCGGTCGATGGAGCCGAGGCTCGTCGTCGACTGATTGAAGCCGGACGGCAGTTCGAAGCCTACTTTATTTCGTATCTGTTAAAAGTGATGAGAGAAACCGTTCCTCAGGGATCGCTTGAGAACAAACACGGTGCCTATTTCCACTCCTTCTATGATCAGGAAATCGGAATACGGGCTTCAGAAGCGGGAGGAATCGGGATCGCCAAAATGGTTCAACAGTATGCGGAGAATTATTCCGCACCGTCGCCCGGATCTTCCTCAAGTTTCGGTCCTAACGGCCGATAAGGGAACGACCGTTGCGGTAGAGGCAGGATTCTGATGGAATCGTGCCCGGAGCGGAAGGAGTCATGAGATGGAGATATCAGGTCACGGGAAAGCGGACCACCTGGCTCGGTTGCTGTTAGGCGTCCAGGAGACAGACGCCACGGCCAAGCCATCGCTTGCCCCGCAGGGAGCCGTCAAAGATCAAGTCCATATTTCCGAGCAGGCCCAAGAGCTGCGTCGTATTTTGGCCATGACACAGGAGCCTGATGCCGCGCGGATCGCGCGCATCGACCAGATCAAGCAGGACCTTGACGGCGGAACGTACGATGTGAGTGGCCGGAGAGTCGGCGACGCGTTGATCAAGCACGTTCTGACCGAAACCGTTGTCTAAGTGACGCCTGCGTCTTCCGTGCGAATAGGCAGGCGGATGTCCGAGTCGTGCCGTAAGGAGTGTCTATGACGCCGCTGTCGCCTATGCCTGACCTGATCGATCTTTGCCGACATCTCAGTCGAGAAGAAGCCGTCTGCCGGTCATTGTTGGAGACGGTGCAGGAAGAACGCCTCGCCATACGCCGTTTGGACATTGCCGAGTTTCACCCGATCAACTGCAGACGATTGGCCCTGTTGGAGTCGCTTCAGCAGTTGGCTCAAGAAAGCGACCAATTGGTCCGGCAACTTGCCGTGCGGTTCGGTTTCCCGCAGACCACATCGGTACAGAGTCTGATGGACCATTTGACGGTTGCTGAGTCTGCGGATCTTCGCGCCATGCACCGATCCTTTATGGGGACGGCAAAGGTCGTCCGTGATGAGATCGCCCAGAATGCCGTACTGATCGAGGGTATTCGTGGTCTCATCGATCAGGCACTGTCGGCCGGGAGTGAGGGGCTATCGGAGCGGGACGGCTATGGAAGCGACGGCCGACGAGCCCAGACGACGTCAGGGAATATCCTTCTCTATCAACAGGGGTAAGTATGACGGGCGGCATCAGCTCACTGTTTGAAATCGCCAAAAGTGCGTTGGCCACGTCCCAACTGTCGTTGACGGTGACGGGGCACAACGTATCGAACGTCAATACGCCGGGATATTCGCGGCAGGCCCTCGTCTTATCCGAACGTCCGCCGATCAACGGACAGCCTGGCATGATGGGCACGGGGGTCTACGCCGTGTCGATCCGCCGGTATGTGGACCAATTCATCAATCGGCAAGTGACGGTGTCGCAGCAAGACATGGGGCGTCTCTCGGTCGCCAAGGACGAATTGAACCGTCTGCAAAACATCTTCGGCGATGGGAACGATCAGGGGATATCGGCCAGACTGAATGAATTGTTCCGGGGGCTGCAGGATGTCTCCACGAATCCGGCGGAAATCGCCGCACGGTCTGTGTTCCTTGCGAGTGCGGCACAACTGGCATCCAGTTTGAATCAAACGGCTGCGGATTTGGCGACGGCCAGAGAGTCGCTGGATTTCCAGATCAAGCAAACCGTCGTCGAAATCAACGAGCTGACCCGTCAGATCGCCGAGTTGAACGGGAAAATCGTGACGGCCGAAATGTCCGGCCAGAATGCCAACGATCTGCGGGATCAACGGGATCAGGCGGTCAACGAACTGGCGGAACGCATCGATCTGACGACGCTGGAATCGCCGTTGGGCGCCGTGTCCGTCTATGCCGCGCGCGGGCAGGTGTTGGTCGACGGTCAGGTGGTACGGGAACTGGATACGGTGGAAGAACCGGGAAACGAAGGGTTCGTGTCGGTGGGGTATTCCACCGGAGGAACCAGGGCGTTGAGTATCAACGAACTGATCTCAAACGGGCGTTTGCGGAGCCTACTGGATCTGCGCGATGTGACGGTCGTGGACCTGCAGCGTTCGTTCGATCAGATCGCCGCGACGCTGGCGAATGCCGTCAATCAAATCCATCGACAGGGATTCGGCTTGGACGGCTCGACCGGGTTGGACGTGTTTGTCCCCCCGTTGGTCTCGACCGAAGCCGCCGTGGCGAATCAAGGGACCGCAACGATCGGGGGGGGAACGGGTACGGTCACGGCCAACAGCCTTCTGACATTTCATGATTACGAAATTCGGTTTTCATCGGCCACAGCCTATTCGGTCGTAGATCGCACGACCGGGTCGTTGATCCGTGGAAACTATCTGGGAACCGCCGTTACGCCTCCGACCGTGGATCAACCGGTGTCGATCGTGACCGGAGTCAATGATACGTTGTCTGTCTCCGTGGACGGGGTTGCGTCCGGCACCATTACGCTTCCGGGTGCTGCGTCGCCTGGTCGTCCCTATGTCTCCGGCGCCGAACTTGCCCAGGAAATGCAAAACCAAATCAATGCGGATGCGGCACTGCAGGCGGCAGGAAAAGCGGTGACCATCGTCTATGATACGACGACGACTCGTTTCGTGATCACGTCAAATACGGTCGACTCGACTTCTGCGGTCGATGTGACAGGCGGCACGGCCCTCTCATCTCTGGGCCTGGCATCCGGTCTGAGTACCGCGGCAGC
This sequence comes from Nitrospira sp., assembly GCA_029879905.1. GTDB lineage: Bacteria > Nitrospirota > Nitrospiria > Nitrospirales > Nitrospiraceae > Nitrospira_D. The sequence goes on from JAOUPN010000032.1 coordinate 20,154, forward strand.
CGGCACCTATACCGATCCCCAGACCTTGAATTTCGACGGCATCAGCGTCACGTTGAACGGGGCACCCGTCGCAAGGGATGTCTTTACCGTCAATTCCTATGACCGCGCGGCACGAGACAGCGCGGTG
>JAOUPN010000181.1 GCA_029879905.1 Nitrospira sp.
GACCACCTGTTCGATCTGATCCGGTCCGGCACCTTTGCGAAGGACATAGTTGCGAACTTGGGCGCATGTTCGATCACAGACGGCCAGATATCGCACCGCAAGACGCACCCATCGATCCAGTTCCTCCGAATCCGATGACTTACCGATGTGCACGTTTTTCATCGGATCGGCCCGGGGACTTTTCCGGCTTTCCCGCAGGTTTTTCGTCCTTTTCATTCGGCTTCTTGCCGTCTCGGCCCGGCACATCGGCCAACGCCCGAAGCTTGGCCTCGACTTCCAGCGCGGCATCGGGGTTATTTTTCAGGAATTCTCTCGCGGCGTCACGCCCCTGCCCGATCCGCTCGCCGTTGTACGAATACCAGGCGCCGGATCGTTCGATCACACGCTTGTCCACCCCCAGATCGATCAGCTCACCGATTTTCGAAATGCCCTGGGCGAACATGATGTCGAATTCGGCTTGCCTGAACGGAGGCGCCATCTTGTTCTTGACCACTTTGACGCGCACGCGGCTGCCCATGACCTCCTGTCCTTCTTTGATGGATTCGATGCGGCGGATATCCAGGCGAACCGACGAGTAGAACTTGAGCGCGTTGCCGCCTGTGGTCGTCTCCGGGTTCCCGAACATCACACCGAGCTTCATCCGAATCTGATTGATGAAAATCACCGTGGTGAGCGACTTGGCGATGGCTGCCGTCAACTTGCGCAACGCCTGTGACATCAGGCGCGCCTGCAAGCCCATGTGGGCATCGCCCATTTCACCTTCGATCTCCGCCCGCGGCGTCAATGCCGCCACCGAATCCACCACGATCAGATCAACCGCGCCGCTGCGCACGAGCGTTTCGGCGATTTCCAAGGCCTGTTCTCCGGTATCCGGTTGCGAAACCAGCAGGTCATCGGCTTGCACGCCTAATTTTTTCGCATACACGAGGTCCAGCGCATGTTCCGCATCGATGAATGCGGCAACGCCTCCCGTCTTCTGCACTTCGGCGATACAATGGAGCGTCATGGTCGTCTTGCCTGAGGCTTCCGGCCCGAAGATCTCGACGACTCGCCCGCGCGGAAGCCCGCCGATACCGAGAGCGATATCCAGGCTCAACGACCCGGTTGAAATCGCCGGCACATCGGCCTGCTTATCGTCCGCGCCGAGCTTCATAATGGCCCCTTTCCCATATTGCTTTTCGATTTGGGACAGAGCCAGATCCAACGCTCGCTTCTTTTCGTCTTTTTCCGTCATCAATACGCTCCTCTTCTCGATATCGTCACCCGCAGACCACAGAGCCTATGCGCCGTCCGGTTTCGAATATCTGGTCATACCTATCGACTTGCCAGCTGGAAGGTGCACGATGTACATTTCACGTTGTACGACGGCATACGAAACAAGAAACCCCAAACCCGCAAGGTCATTACGAAATCTGCCGCATGAACCATAGACCAGCCCGGCGATTATACCGAAGCGGACGAGGGAAACCTAGCCCGCGATATTCACAGGCCACCCAGGAAGTCAAAGCCGCTTCGACGAAGCCGCTTTCGCGGCAATCCGAACAAGCCCGCCCGGTCATGGACGAATTCAAACTTCTTTGGTCTTCTCGAAACACTTCAGGCATACTGCGATGTATCAGATGCCTCAGATGGGTGACACCCGCATGACGAATATCGAAACCGATTCTCTCAGCAAAGGCCTCAAACATTGGCGGCTCCGACAAAAACTCTCACTGGAGTCTGTCGCCCTCAAAACCAGAATCCCGCTGAAGTATCTGCGCGCACTTGAAACCAACGACTTTTCCACACTCCCTCCCATCGACGAGTGGCCTCGCACCCTCGGTGACTCGCTGCGCCGATATCGCGAACAGCAGGGGCTTTCGTTGGAGGGGATTGCGGATCATACACGTGTCCCACTGATGTATTTGAAGGCCTTGGAAGAAAACAATTCCCTGCACATGCCGGCGGCGCCCGTCATTGCGCGATCCTTCGTCGAATCCTATCTCAGTTGCCTCACCATACAGGAGTCGGAGAAAGAAGCCCTGATGGTCCAATATGCCCAATTAGCCGAAGTCGTATACGCCAAACGGGACGAAGAGTCGACGATCGTGCCGGCCCATGCTTCGGCCCAGATCGAACAGGCATGGATTCCCTCCCGCACCACCGTTCGTGACCGCGCTCATCACATCATCTGGACCGTCTACTTGGCGACGGTCAAGCAACGGGCTCGACTGTGTGAAGGCATCATGTCCGGTTCCCGAGCGACATGGGGATGGATCCGACGCGTGCTGCACCACATCGGTACCGCCGCCGTCGAAGCCTGGCAGACGACCTCGGACATTGCGCTGTTTTATGCCGAGCGATTCACGACGCATCCCCGCGGGGAGAAGGACCGGCCGACTCCGTGGCAGCGTACGCTCGATACCTTGTCGGCAAGCGGATCGTCGATACGACATTCCTTGGCATGGATGCAGCGAAGCCTCCCGTCTCTTCCGGAGTGGCGTCTGGTTCGCACTCCCGAAAGTCACGAGCTCACAGTGAGTCTGAGCGACAGCCGACCCGCTCCTATGCCGGAGCAGACAACGAGCGCCGCTTGGAGTTGGGTCATTCGGTACGGATTCACCGTCTTCTTTCTCATTCTCCTCGGCGGCACGGCCGACAAGATTCCCGTACTGACGGAGACGATGCTGGTCGGATCTGCGCTCAATGTCTCTCACCTTGTGGAGTTTCTCAGCTACGGAACGGTCCTGATCGTGCTGGGATTGACCAGCCGCCATATCGTAAGACTGTTGGATCGTGACCGAAGCGGCTTGACCGTCCTTCGACCGTTGGTCGCGCCGATGACTACGCTCTTGATGGTGTCGGCGCTCCATAAGATTCTACTGATCATGACCAGTCCGTTTTTCTCCAAAAGCGATCACCTGGTCTATAATTGGATTTTCGTGCTGCTTATCCTTCTCTCAACGGTCTGGATCATCCTGGCTTGGTTTTTTCGATCCGCCCCCATTCTGGAATCGCTCAGCATGCACAGCCATAGCCGGTCACCCTCCCACGACGCCGGACCATCTCCCTGTCCCCACTGCCGGGCCGTCCCGCCACCCGGCATGAAATTCTGCGGTCACTGCGGCGGTGGACTGGCCACATCACACAACTGATCCCTCTACGTTCATCGGCGATGGACCCCTCCGCTCGGGGTGAACCCGACGACACGGTTGATTTCGTCATGACAGGCAGTGTAGGTACGTAACGTGCTACGGTCTCCTGTGGAGACGAGTCACGAGAACGATCGGCATATGATCGACGCACCTACGGCTCGCGAGAACAGCAACAAAGGGGATACGGCATGAAGCGTGATCTATCACAGGGCGCAGCCTGTACGTGCATGATAACGATGCTGCTTCTCATCGGCTGTGTGACAACACCGGAGGAACGATTGCGACAAGCGGCGACCGACGGCAATCTGCGACAAGTCGACGCGTTGCTTGGCGAGGGTGTCCCCGCACATGCCGCCGATGGACGTGGCGTGACTCCCCTGTTGATGGCCGCCAAGAACGGTCATCTGAGCGTCGCTGCCCGTCTCTTGGAAAACGGCGCCTCGGTGAATCAACCACGGCACGATGGGGTCACGCCGCTGTTGATCGCGGTACAAGAAGGGCGACTGGATATCGTCACGCTCTTTCTTGAAAAAGGAACGAACGTACGGGTCCGCGCTCCCTTGGTCGCGGGCATTACGCTTTTGCATGTGGCCGCCCATCGGGGCAACCAAGACATCGTGCGCCTACTCCTCGATCACGGAGCAGACAAATATGCCCGAATGACGTCAGGGGAACGACCGGTTGATCTGGCTCGCCAACATGGCCACATGGATTTGATTCCGCTTCTTGAACCTTGACTCTGCCCGCCTTTGTAGCCCCCAAAATCTGCTTCAGCGGAGCAGGCGTAATCCGTGGGGCTCCACCGGGATATTGCTGCAGTTACCCTCCATCTCCCGTCTTCACCTCCCAGAGTGGTGTGTAGACCGGGCCCGTCGGCCGCAACTCGCTGCGCATCAGGACAATCGACGTCATATCCAGTGATCCGATGGTCAAGGGGTGATCCAATGCTCCGCTCTGAGCCAATAGCTTCCCGACTTCCCGTTCACCTTCTTTGATTCGGGCCAGCGTGAGATGCGGGCTCAAGGGACGAGACTCTCTTGCAAACCCCGCTGCGTGACAGCGGTCCTCAACCGACCGATGCAGCAGAGCCAATCGGACGGCATCGTCTCCTTCCTCCCACCTGTCGGACGGCCCCACCCACACCACACGGGGTTGTTGAAACCGAGGAAACACACCGAGCCGTTCAAGCGGAATCCGTATCGAATGTCCCCCCTCCATAATCTGCGTTAGCGCAGTCCGCAGAGGCTCGATCAATGATTCATCCATCTCGCCCAAAAACTTGATCGTCAGATGAATGGAGGCCGGCTGAACCCAGGAGATGCGAATTCGCTTCGAAAGACCATGCGACACTCGACGTCGAAGGTCCTGCTGAACCTGCGTGAGACCGTTTCGCAGTGCATCGGTCAATTCCACTGCAAGAAAAGCCCGAATCATTCCCTGTTCTTTCATTCGGCTCACCACAACCCGCCCGGCTCGTGCATGTCATCGCAAATAATTTCCGATCGAACCTCCGACTCAAAACCCGAAACATGAAACTCGAAACCCGAAACTGAGGGCGAAATACCCGCACACATCACACATCTCCGGCCCGTCCCAGCAGCCATCGGCGAAGCAGGTCTAATGCCGCCTGCGAGGACCGTTGTGTGATCATCGAACGGTCGCCGTGAAAACGGAGCTCCTTCGTGATCGTCTCGCCGGATTCGGCACTGAGCCCCATGTAGACGAGGCCTACCGGTTTGGTATCCGTCGCTCCTCCGGGCCCGGCAATACCGGTCACACTGAGTCCGATCGACACCCCGGCCCGTCGACGAATACCGTTAGCCATGGACGCGGCCACCTCCGAACTCACCGCACCATGTCCGGCGATCAGTTCGACCGGCACATCCACCATGGCTGTTTTAGACTGATTGCTGTAGCAAACAGCGCCTCGATCGACATAGGCCGAAGATCCGGGCACTTGCGTCAGCCGATGACTGATCAACCCGCCGGTACAGGATTCTGCCAGGGCAATCGTCAACCCCTGCTTCAGCAGCAATCGTCCGACAACGACTTCCATCGTGTCTGTTCCTTCGGCAAAGAGCCATTCATGCAAACGCACACGAACCCCCTGCTCCAACGATTCGATCAGACCAGGGCTGACGGAACGACGACTCCCTGTCGTCAGCGACACCAGCACGCCCATCGATGACGCCAAGAGTCCAAGACCGACCGGTATCCCTCTTGGGATAAGCCCTTTCAGATTGGCCTCCACATCGGCTTCCGGCAACCCCCAGGTATGGAACACCGATCTGCGAATCGGCTCGGGTAGGTGTCTCCCTGATCGCGCACGCCGGTCAGTCAAGAAAGGGACCCCGGACTCCCGCATCATCGCCTCCATCTCGCGCGGGACCCCGGGCAACACCACAAGCACCGCCCCCTTCCACGTCAAGGCAAAGCCGGGCGCCGACCCGACAGGATTCGGTAATACTGTGCCCCCTGATGGAATCAGGGCCTGCCGTAACTGCGCCTTGTTCGGAGTTCGCCCCCATTGCGTCAACCGAGCGGTCATCCCTTCAAGCGCCTCTTTGCGACGCACTAATCGCTTTCCTGTGATACCCGCAACCGCTTCTCTGGTACAGTCATCGGCCGTCGGCCCCAATCCGCCGGTTACCACAACAATGCCGGCTCGCCGCACAGCCGTTGCCAGAACCACGGCAATGTCGGCCCTATCATCCCCGACAATCGATTTAAAACGCACCTCAATGCCATGGGCTCCGAGTATCTCCGCAATGCGCAGCGAATTACTGTCCGTCCGACCTCCGTTCAGAAGCTCCGACCCTATCGCAATAGTTTCTGCGATACAGGATCGATCACGTGAAACCTGTCTCGGCATGACTCAATCACCGGTCCTATTCTTAAGATGTCCGTTCACAACACAATGACGTGACGCACCGAAAGACATACCTCCGACAACTCCGACCCGAACCGTCGAATCTCTCGCATTCGACGGACACCGCATGACCTTTTCATGACCTTTTTACGAGACACGATCAGCCGTTACACGCACCGGCCGTCTGGGACGGCCACACAGATACCTCACCCTACACCATATGTGCGAGTAACAGAGCGAGAACAGCCTGTCAATAACCGGCATGAAGCATCATAATCCCGTTGACAGAAGAAAGCTGAAGTGTTAGAAGAAAAACCCCTCACGAGTCTTCCGACTCGGTCGAGTGAATAATCCGCTACACGGAGGAATCCATGTCAACTCCAGAACAACCGACAAAGCAGCCCCCGCGTCGGCAATATGTGAATTTTGCGTTTTATAAAGTGGATCCGGCCTGGCGGCGGCTGCCGGAAGATGAGCGCACGAAAGGCAAGCAGGAGTTCATCCGGGCCGTCGAGGAATACACCGGACAAGTGCTGATCGTCCCCTATTCCACCGTGGGTATCCGCGGCGATAACGACTTCATGCTCTGGCGTATCAGCTATGATCTGGATCTGCTCCAGGACATGACGACCAAGATCTTGGCCTCGGGGCTGGGCAAATATCTGAGCACCCCCTATTCCTATCTCGCCATGACCAAGCGGTCGATCTATATCGACAACCACAGCCATGAAGGGCAAGAGGGCAAGCGCTTGGCGGT
>JAOUPN010000034.1 GCA_029879905.1 Nitrospira sp.
CCCAACCTCAAGGATATCGCCAAAGAACTCGCCCTTGAGATGATCGCCTACATGCCCCCTCAGCCGAAACGCTGAACTCATCACGTTCCATTGAGATCGCTCACCCGCCTTCGCAGGACGCCACGGCTGCATGGCCGTGGGGCTCCACAACACGATTCTCACAGAACCGCACAGGCCTATTCCCTCTCCTGCATGATTCATGAAGATTGGCAGCCAACCGTCATGGCACCAGACGAAACCGACACTCTACCCCGTATCCGCGCATAGCGTCTATTACCGTCAGAACCACGCTTCCTACAGGCACGACCATCCAGGAAATTGATAGATTGTTCACAGGCCAAAGACAGCCGCCGTACGATTCAAGGGTTTCTTGACTAGGCGCCTTACTTAGGCGCAGACTGTGGCATGGTAGTAAGTGTGGAATCCGGAGATGCCATACAATGGCCAAACTGAATGTGTCGATAGATGACCGGCTTCGAGATGAGCTGTTCAAACTGGTTCCTCCTCGGCGTCGAAGTCAGGTTGTAAACGAGGCGCTCCGTCATGAATTGATGCGCCGAAAACGGCAGCTCGCCACCGACGAGGTACAGCGTCTACGCAAACGGAGCGCGACGTTGAGCGAGGCGGAGATTCTAGAAGCCGTTCGCCGGGATCGGATAAGGACGGCACGATGATCATCGTGCCGGACGCCTCGGTCATCCTGAAGTGGGTCCTGGAGAAGGAGGATGAACCTGACTACGAGAAGGCGGTCCGACTGCAACAAGCATGGCTCAACGAATCCATTGAAATTCGATTGCCGACGCTCTGGCGGTACGAAGTGGGAAATGTATTGGGCCTGAAGAAGGCGGACATGGCCGTCGAGCTGATGAGTGCCTTATTGACCTACGAGTTCGACGAGGTGCCGTTACGGACGGAATACGGACTTCAGGTACTGGAGCATATGCGAGACGTGAAACAGGTGACGTTCTATGATTCCGCATACCATGTGCTGGCAATCCGCACTAAGGGCTTGTACCTCACAGCCGATGCACTCTATGTGAAACAAGCCAAGCGGAAGGGGCATGTGACGCTATTGAAGGACTGGAACAGCCCCATAGGGTAACAACAACACACAGTGTCTGGCTTGCATAATGACTTGCTATAGGTCTTGTCACAGGAGCAGTCGGGTATGTGTCAGCCGCTGGAGAAAATAGCACGAGGAGAGGAATCACCTTGCCGCGAGAACCTGAGAAGAGATTTCCCTGAGAATGCGTCAGTGATTCACCGGCCAGCTTGGCAGGCTATCACGGAAATGGACGGAACAGAACATTTGATCACGACTGCGCGGCCATGGCAGATTTCAGGGACTTGACGAATTCCACTACCTCTCCGATCATATCGCGGCCTTCTCGGCAAGATTCGATCAACCGCACGATGGCAGACCCGACGATCACTCCGTCCGCGACCTTTGCCACATTCGCCGCGTCTTCCGGCGTAGCCACCCCGAACCCCACAGCGATCGGCGTACCGGCAACTTTCCTGATCTTTTTCACGTTCTCACCGACGTCCGCAATATTCGTCAGCTTGGCCCCGGTAATCCCCGTAAGCGACACGTAGTAAACGAATCCATGGGACTCCCGCGCGACAAACTTGCGCCGGTCCGGAGTGCTGGTGGGAGCCAACAGGAAAATGAGTTCCAGCCCGGCCGCTTCGGCCGGTCCCTTGAGCGGCCCCGATTCATCCGGCGGCATATCGGGAACAATCAATCCGTCGACACCGGCCTCCTTCGCCGCTTGGCAGAAGGCCTCATGCCCCAACGCAAAAATGGAATTGTAGTAGAGCATCAGCACGATCGGAATGTTCGTACGCTCCCGAAGAGATTTCACGAGTTCCAGAATCTGTCTCAGGGATGTCCCGCTTTGCAACGCACGCTGAGCCGCCCGCTGGATCACCGGCCCGTCCGCGATCGGATCCGAGAAGGGCACACCCAGCTCGACGACATCGACGCCCGCAAGATCCATGGCCAACACAAGCTGCTCCGTCTGGGCCAAGCTCGGATCACCGGCCATGAGATACGCGATCAGAGCCTTCTTGTTCTCGGCCTTGAGTCGCTCAAACGTCGCATCCAACCTGTTTTGAACTCGTGATGAGTGATCGGTGATACGTGACGGGATCTTGTCTTCAAGACTGGTCTTTTTTGATGGTCTTCGCATGTTACTCATCACCATTTATTCTTCACTCATCACTTCTCACAGATCACTCCTCACTGATCACCCTTCACTCCTCACCCCTCACCGGCTGCTTACAGCTCCACGCCTCGCATGCGCGCGATTTGTTGGACATCCTTATCACCACGGCCCGACAAATTCGCAATGATGATGTGTGATTTCTTCAGCGTGGGTGCCAGCTTGACCACATGGGCCACGGCATGGGCGCTTTCCAATGCCGGGACGATCCCCTCCTCCTGGGCAAGCAGATCAAACGCCGCCAAGGCTTCATCGTCCGTGGCATAGGCATACTCAATACGCCCTTGGTCATGATAGAGGCTATGCTCCGGACCGACTGCAGCATAGTCCAGGCCCGCAGAAACCGAATGGGTCAAGTTAATCTGTCCGTTATCATCCTGCAACAGATAGGTCATCGTCCCTTGCAGGACTCCCGGCTTGCCGCCTGAAAACCGCGCCGCGTGCTGGCCGCTCGCAATACCCAGCCCACCGGCCTCCACGCCGACCATTTTGACCTTCTTGTCGTTGAGAAACGCGTGGAATAGCCCGATGGAGTTACTTCCTCCGCCGACACAGGCCACCAGATAATTCGGCAACTTGCCCTCTTCCGCGAGAATCTGTCTTCTCGCCTCCCGACCGATCACCGATTGAAAGTCACGGATCATCATGGGATACGGATGCGCACCGAGCACCGACCCCAGTACATAATGCGTGGTTCGCACATTGGTCGTCCAATCGCGCATAGCCTCGCTGATCGCGTCCTTCAATGTGCGGCTCCCGGCATCCACACCGGTCACCTTTGCCCCCAACAGCCGCATACGGAACACATTCAATGCCTGCCGCTGCATATCCTCCGTACCCATGTAGATTTCACACTGCAATCCGAACATCGCAGCCGCCGTGGCGGTGGCGACGCCATGCTGCCCGGCCCCCGTTTCGGCGATAATGCGCGGTTTCTTCATCCTCAAGGCCAACAGGACTTGCCCGATCGCGTTATTGATCTTGTGGGCGCCGGTATGACAGAGATCTTCACGCTTCAGATAAATTCTAGCCCCGCCCAACGCCGCGCTCAATCGGTCGGCACAATATAAACTCGTAGGGCGTCCGACATACTGCTTCAAATAGTAGGCCAGTTCCTGTTGAAACCGGCGATCTTTCTTCGCCTTGGCATACTGCTCTTCCAATTCAAGCAGCGCCGGCATGAGGGTTTCAGGCACATATCGGCCCCCGTAGGGACCGAATCGACCATGGCGATCAGGCAAAGAAGACATAGTAGATTTCAACCTTTAGATATCCTCCCTCAGATACCGGTCCGATACACAAGAGCCGGGTACTGAAGGCGCCGGGATTAACAGCGCAGTATAGTGCCGCACGCCCCTATGACACAAGCCTCACGGCTTCAAGAAACGCCTGAACTTTCTCTCGATCTTTTTTCCCCGGAGTCAGTTCAACACCGCTGCTCACATCCACTCCATAGGGACGAACTCTCTGAACCGCTTCAGCGACATTTGATGGAGTCAGACCCCCTGCCAAGAGTATCGGAACCGTCCCGGCAACCTCTGCGGCCAAGGTCCAATCGACGGTCTGGCCCGTACCCCCGTACGCCTTTTCTGAAAAGGCATCGATGAGAAACCCGCGAACACCCGCGCGCCCTTGAAATTCCGCCAAGGCGAGAAACGACCCGCGATCCCTCAAACGAAGCGCTTTCAGCATCGGACGGCCGAGCTGCTGACAATACGAGGCACTCTCGTCCCCATGCAGCTGAGCCAATGCGAATCCGCACTCATCCACAAGACTTCGAACGGTGCCGACCTCTTCGTTGACGAACACACCGATCGGCAAGACGAACGGAGGGAGTTCCGCAATAATAGCCCGTGCGACGGCCGGCTCGACCCATCGCGGACTCTTCTTGTACATTACAAACCCAAGCGCATCTGCGCCAGCCGCCGCCGCAACCTGAGCATCCTCACGATTGGTGATCCCACAAATCTTGACCTTGACCATGCTTCATTCCTCAGCGACTGACGATGGCCGCGAGCCTCACTCCGATGCCCCGAGCAGCTCCCGCACCTTCTCACCGGTGCGCTCCGCCTTAATAAGCGATTCGCCGATCAGCATCGCTTGCACCCCGCCCTCGACCAGACGCATGACATCCTGACGCGAACGAATGCCGCTTTCGCTGACGATCAGTTTGTCGGGAGGAATCCTCTTGGCCAACCGGAACGTCACGCCGAGATCAGTGGTAAAGGTTTTGAGGTCTCGATTGTTGATCCCGATCATTCGGGCTGTCGGCACCCACTCCAGCACCACATCCAATTCCCGCTCATGATGCGTTTCAAACAGGACATCCATCTTGAGTTCGGAAGCCAGGGCATGGAAGTCGACCAACTGCCGGCGTTCCAACGCGGCAACGATCAACAACACCGCGTCGGCGCCATGGGCCCGCGCTTCATAAAACTGGATATCCCCGACCATGAACTCCTTATTGAGCGCGGGAAGCGGCAGGGCCTTCTTAATTTCCGCCAGATAGCGAAGATCGCCCTGAAAGAAATCCTTGTCCGTCAACACCGAGACAGCCGATGCGCCATGTTCATAGTACGATCGGGCAATCCCCAGGTGATCGAACCGCTCGGCGAATTCCTCCCTGAGCAGCCCTAAACTCGGCGATGCCTTTTTGACTTCCGCAATCAGAGCCGGGCTCGCGGCCGTCCTCGTCGCATCCAACGCCACGGCAAATCCCATCGGCGCCGGTGCATCTCGAATCAGAGCCTTAAGTTCGGATAAATAGGAACGGCTCTGCTTGTGACGCAACTCTGCTTTTTTATGTTCGAGTATGCGATCGAGAATCACGGTCGTCTCGCCTTGTTGGTAAATGCAATGAGCTGCTCAAGCTTTTCGGCTGCGGCTCCTGAATTGATCGTCTGCTCTGCCAAGTGAAACCCGTCTTGCAGCGTCTTTGCTTTTCCTCCCACCACCATCGCAGCCGCGGCGTTCAGACACACGATATCCCGTTGCGGGCCTTTTCGGCCATGCAAGATATCATGCGTGATGCGGGCGTTATCTTCAGGCATGCCTCCGGTGATTTCCTTTCGCACCACACGCCGTAACCCAAATTCCTCCGGAGCGATGAACCGGCTCGCCACGACACCGGCCTTCCCTTCCGACACTTTCGTCCGATCCGACAGCGTGATCTCGTCCAAACCGTCCATACCGTGAATAACCAGACAATGTTGAATCCCCAGCTCGATCAGCACTCGCCCCAGAATGTCCGTCAGCTTTGCGTCATACACGCCCAATACTTGATGCGTGGCTCCCGCCGGGTTCGCCAACGGCCCCAGGACGTTCAACAGCGTGCGAATTCCTAAATCCTTCCGTGGTTCGGCGCAATGCTTCATGGCTCCGTGAAAGAGCGGCGCGAACAAAAACCCGATCCCCACTTCATCGATACAGTCGGCCACGCGATCCGGCTCCAGATCAATTTTGACCCCAAGTGCGGTCAACACGTCGGCGCTGCCGGATTTCGACGAGACGGACCGATTGCCGTGTTTGGCCACGGTGATTCCGGCTCCGGCCGCTACCAACGCCGCCGTCGTTGAAATATTGAAGGTGTGGGCGCCGTCACCGCCGGTACCGCAGGTATCGACCACGATTTTGGCGCCGACCCTGATCCGCACGGCGCATGACCGCATGGCTTTTACCGATCCGACGATTTCATCGACCGTTTCCCCCTTCTGTCTCAATCCCATCAGATAGGCGGCGATCTGCGCGGGCGTTGCCGCTCCGTTCATGATCTCGCCCATGACCGACTCCGCCTCCTGCGAGGAAAGATCGGTTCGGTCGGCCAATTTGGCAAGGGCATCTTTTATCATGTCAAAAAATCCGCAGGGTTGGTCAGAGTGCAAGAAAGTTCTTGAGCAAATCTTTTCCAAGGGCCGTCAGAATCGATTCCGGGTGAAACTGGACGCCTTCGGCACCCAGCGTCTTATGGCGAATTCCCATAATCTCACCTTCGGCGGTCTCCGCCGAAATCTCGAAACAGTCCGGAAGATTTGCACGATTGACGATGAGCGAATGATAGCGTGTCGCCTCGAACGGATTCGGCAACGACCGGTAAATCGTCTTGCCGTCATGTTGAATCAACGAGGTTTTCCCATGCATCAAGCGGGGAGCGCGAATAATCTCCCCTCCGTACGCGGCAGCAAGAGACTGATGCCCCAAGCAGACGCCGAGTACGGGAATCTTGCCCGCAAAGGCACGGATGGTCTCGACGGAAATCCCGGCCTCCTTGGGAGTACAGGGGCCGGGGGAAATCACAATTCGAACCGGCCGTAACTCTTCGATCTGCCCCAACGTAATCTCGTCGTTTCGGTAGACCTGAACATCCTCGCCCAACTCGCCCAAATACTGAACCAGGTTGTACGTAAAAGAATCGTAGTTGTCGATAATCAGGAGCATCGGTTGCTCCTTTCACGAGACGGGCGAGACTCGCACGAAATGCACGTCACGCCTTTCCCGCCCTTCTCGCACGTCGCGCACTTCATTCTAACCCCTGTTCGGCAAGTTCGATGGCGTTCATCATTGCCCTGGCCTTATTGCACGTTTCTTCATACTCATGCTCCGGATTCGAATCGGCGACGATACCGGCTCCGGCCTGAATGAACGCCCGATTCTGAGACACCACGACGGTCCTGATGTTGATACACATATCCATGTTGCCGGAAAAGCTGAGATACCCCACGGCACCGGCATAGGGGCCTCGCTTGGTGGGTTCGAGCTCTTCGATGATCTCCATCGCCCTGATTTTCGGGGCTCCGGACACGGTACCGGCGGGAAAGGAGGCCTTCAACACATCATACGCAGTTTTGGACGCATCCAGTTTCCCCGTCACGTTCGACACGATATGCATCACATGCGAGTACCGCTCCACATTCATCAACGATTCGACCTGGACGGTTCCCCGCTCAGCTACTCGTCCCACGTCATTGCGGCCTAAATCGACCAACATAATATGCTCGGCACGCTCTTTCGCATCCGCCAAAAGACGGCGCTCAAGTTGCACATCTTCCTCCGGTGTCGTACCGCGGCGCCGTGTCCCGGCAATCGGGCGGACCGAGACTTGTCCGTCTTCACAACGCACAAGGATTTCGGGTGAAGAACCGACAAGCTCCACTCCTCCGATACGCAAATAATACATATAGGGGGACGGATTCACGAGACGCAGCGCCCGATACAATTGAAACGGCGGCGCCTGCAGCTTCGTCTCCCACCGTTGGGACAACACGCACTGGAAAATGTCTCCGGCCTTGATGTATTCCTTCACCCGGGACACCATCTGTTCAAAATCTGTCTTGCTCATGTTCGGCCGAAAGCGGATGGAAGCCCGCCTCCGCTTCGGTTTGGCTTGCCGAACAGGGCGACGTAACCTCGCGATCATTTTTTCGATTCGTTCGATCGCCTCGCGGTAGGCGGCACGGATGTCACGATCCGAATCGGATCGGACATGAGCATTGGCCACAACTTTGATCTTTTGCGAGATGTTGTCAAAAATCAACAGCGTATCGGTCAGCAGAAAGGCAAAGTCCGGCAGATCGAGGTGTGCCTTGGGCCTGGAGGGAATCCTCTCGAAGGTTTTCACCATATCGTATCCGATATAGCCGACGGCTCCCCCTACGAACCGGGGCAGTCCAGGCACCGTCACCGGACGATAGGCCTCCATTAACTCTCGCAGTCGATCCAGAGGAGCACCGCCGCCGGGAATTCGCCGCCTGCGGGTTCCTTCCCGCACGCACACATCTCCCCGATCCTCCAGGATGACGATAGCGGCTCCGCTCCCTAGGAAAGAATACCGCGCCCACTTTTCTCCACCCTGAATACTTTCCAGCAAATAGGCCGACGGCCCATGATCGATTTTGGCAAAAGCGGAAACGGGCGTGTCATGGTCCGCCAAAATCTCCCGGTACAACGGAATGAGGTTGCCCTCTTTCGTGTAAGACCGAAATTCTTCCAAACTCAAAGAGTACGAAGGCGCCGCCATCAAGATCCGTTCGCTATTCCGTTCCAACGATAAGCCGTTGGCCCGCTTCAATCGTGTTAGAGGATAACTTATTCATCTGTTTCAACTTCTCGATCCCGACTCCATATCGCCGACTAAGACGAAAGAGTGTCTCTCCCGGCCTCACCACATGGACCATCGCGCCGGATTTGACGGAGCCGGAGGCCTGCGCCGCCATTGCTTCCATTGCCTTGCTCCCCGCGCTCTTTTTCGACCTAGCGGCTAATTCCTCAATATCGCCAAGAATCTGAGCCGGAGGCTGCGCGGGCGCCGGCTTGGGCTTTGCCAGCGGTGCGGTGCCTTTTCGCATGTCTTCCATGGCTTTTCGCTCAAGGATCGCTGATTCCTTGACGGCTTCCGCTTCCTCTTGCAGGCGAGTCATCTGTTCGCTTATGGTCTGAACTTGGGCAAGGAGTTCTCGATTTCTTGCTTCAAACTCGGCCAACTCATGCTTGGTTCGCTTGACCTCACTGTCTAATTCAGCGGTTCTGCGCTCTTCTTGCGTCAGCAGTCGTTGAAAATTCAAACTTCGCTGTTTTTCTTTGTCGAATTTTTCCTCCAACACGACACACCCGCTGAGCAGCGAACAGCAAAGGATCGCTATACCTGCCGACAACTTCTTTGACACATATCCACGTTCATTCGGTGTTTCATTCTGCATACCACCCTCCTTTGACACCACTGTCCCTTGGAGCCGAAGAACCGCCCCCTTGGCCGACTTCAACGAACACCAAAAGAAGTGATAAGGATAGTGGCCAACGCGGCGAAAGTCAAAGCGGACGAGGGACCGGGCAAGGACAACGCCGGTTTGACCCCTTCCACACCCCTGTGGTACGGTCGGCACCCACACCCGGTTCGGTGCCGTTTCGATGCAGCACGACCTTTTCGATACAAACCCTTCCCATCCGTCGGATCCCCCCCTTCCCCCCGACGAACGAATGTCCCTTCTCAGAGATCAGATCCGGCGCCACGACTATCTCTACTATGTACAGGATCGTCCGGAGATTTCCGACGGTGAATATGATCGCCTGTTTCGAGAATTGGTCGACTTAGAACAGGCACATCCTGAACTCCTGACACCCGACTCTCCGACACAACGTGTCGGGGCCCCTCCGTTGGATGAACTCGGAAAAGTTCCCCACGAACGGCCGATGCTGAGCCTGGACTCGCTGGTCGATCAGGAAGATGTGCTGGCCTTCGATCAGCGGATGAAGCGGGAACTCCAAGCAGACGACATCGACTACACAGCGGAACCGAAATTCGATGGTCTCTCCGTCGAACTGGTGTATGACCGGGGAACATTTATTCGTGGTGCAACCAGAGGGGACGGATCTATGGGCGAAGAGGTGACCCTCAACCTCCGCACCATTCGATCCCTGCCGTTGCAATTGCGGACAGACGGCCATCCGCCTTCACACCTTGCTGTTCGGGGCGAAGTCTACATGCGCCTCGACGATTTCCACGGTCTCAATCGTCTGGTCGTAGAACGGGGAGGTGAGCCGTTTGCCAACCCACGCAATGCCGCCGCCGGTTCGCTCCGACAACTGGACTCCCGGATTACAGCCGAACGCCCTCTCGTAGTGACCTGTTACGAAATACTGGCCATGGACGGGACTCCTCCACCGTCGCACGTGGATGAGTTGGACGCACTGGCCTCCTGGGGACTCCCCGTTCCTGTGCTTCGCCGACATTGCGCCTCGATCGACGGGGTGATGGCGTTTCATCGTGAGACCGATCAGAGCCGAGATCAGCTTCCGTATGAGATCGACGGGATCGTCGTCAAAGTGAATCGGCGCGAGCGGCAAGAGCAGCTCGGCATGAAATCGCGAAGCCCGCGATGGGCGATTGCCTACAAATTTGCGCCCCGGAAAGAAATCACCAAAGTCCATCAGATCATCGTCTCGGTGGGCAGAACCGGCACCCTGACGCCGTTGGCACTGTTGAATCCTGTCGAGGTCGGAGGCGTCACGATCAGCCGAGCGACACTCCATAATGCGGATGAGGTGGCACGGAAAGATGTGCGTGACGGAGACACGGTGAAAGTCGAGCGGGCCGGCGACGTCATTCCGGCAATCGCCGAACGGGTGCCCGTCCCCGGAGAAACCCGGGCAGCGCCGTTTTCCATGCCGGACCATTGCCCTGTCTGCGGAGCGGCCGTTGCCAGAGAAGGTGCCTATATATACTGTACAGGGCAAGCGGCTTGTCCTGCCCAGCTGAAGGGGGCGATTGAACACTTCGCCTCCAAGCCGGCCTTCAATATAGAAGGGCTGGGAAAGAAAACCGTCGCTCAGCTGATCGACCAAGGTTTGGTCCGAGACCTCTCCGACCTCTACCACCTACGCCATGAACAAATTATGGAGTTGGAGGGATTCGCCGAACGGTCCGCCGCCCTCTTGCTTGAAGCGATTAATCAGAGCAAGACGGTATCACTGGACCGGTTTCTTCTCGGCCTGGGAATCCGACAGGTCGGCCGGCATATCGCAACAGTGTTGGCTCGGGAGTTCGGCTCACTTGATGCCGTCATGTCGGCCGATCAAGAGCGCTTCTTAGCGATCAAGGAAATCGGACCGGAGATTTCATCAAGCCTCGTATCGTTCTTCCAAGAGTCGTCGAACAGACAGGTGATTGATCGGCTTATCCGATCCGGGCTGACCATCACACAAACCGATACTCACCACAAAGACGCCTCGCTGCCGCTGTCAGGGAAAAGTGTGGTGTTTACAGGCGGCCTTGCGGGACTCAGCCGCAACGAAGCGAGGGCTCTCGTGGAACAGTTGGGCGGGACTGTGTCATCCGGCGTCAGCAAACAGACGGCCTATGTCGTGGCAGGGACGGACCCCGGATCAAAACTGGAACAGGCGAAGCGGTTGGGTGTTCACATCCTTGACGAACAAGAATTTCTGACGCTCATCAAGGACAAGGAAAGAGATTAGCTGACAGGGTTCAGGTCGGCAGACTCAACCGGCACAGGAGCTTTTTCTTCTTTAAAGATCTGGACACTGCGAATTGAACGTGGGTCGGCCTCATAAACGACAAACCGGCAATTCTCGATATGGATTTCTTCGCCACTTACCGGAATCCGGCCGAGATGATCTTGAATCAACCCTCCGATCGTCAAGGCCTCGTCTCCCAACTCGACCTTGAAAAATTCGTTTATTTTACGGACTTCGGTTCGACCATGCACAAGAATCTGATTTTTCCCGATGCGTTTGATTAAATCCTCGGTAATATCCGTTTCATCGACGATTTCACCGACCACTTCTTCCAGCAGATCTTCGAGCGTCACCAGGCCCATGATCTCGCCGTACTCGTTGACGACGATGCCCATGTGGCGTTTTTCCTGTTGGAACTGCTTCATTAAATCATCCGCGGACTTTCCTGCCGGGATAAAGAGCGGCGGATGCGCAATGTCTTTCAACAGTACTTCGGACCGCCCTTTCGCCAGTTCGGTGAGCGCTTTGGTCTTATAGAGAATGCCCGTAATGTTATCGAGCGTCCCTTCGTATAACGGAATTCGTGAATACTTCGAATCGAATAACAGCTCTTGCGCCTCCTTGAGTGCAAGATCTCCGTTCAGCGCAAACACATAGATGCGCGGGGTCATAGCATCTTCCGCGGTAATATCTTTGAGCTGAAACACATTCTTGATCATCTTGACTTCTTCCGACTCAATCTCACCGGCTTGGCCTCCTTGATCCAGCATAATCTTCAGCTCTTCTTCCGTGACTAACGGATGGGTCAGGCCCTTCCCTCCCGTGAGCTTATAGATCAACGGAACCATTAAAAAGAGAATCGGCTTTAACATCACTTGAACCCAGTAGACCGGATAGGCCAAGTTCAACGTCACCGGAACCGCAAATTTGGCGGCCAGCGTCTTCGGGACAACGTCCACGGACACAAGGAGCACGAATGTCAGAATACCGACCATCACCGCGATGGCTTCCTCGAAGGCATTCTCACCGCCATAAATATTCAGGGTCATAAACGTGGCGAACATAGGGATCGCCGTTCCGACCAAGCGATCGCCGACCAGAATAGTTGAGAAGAGTTTCTGTGGATCGCTCCTCAGCTGAAGAGCCTTGGCGGCCCGCTTGCTTCCTTGTTGCGCAAGCGCACGTAGGCGTGTTTCATTGACCGAGAAAAACCCGATCTCGGCGGTGGAAATAATAACGGACAACCCGATCAACCCTAACAGGATGAGGATATCCATTGCAGTCGTTTGGTTAGAGACGTGTTACCGGATCGGCTGACCTGACGAGACGGCGTGTATCACTCGAATCATGCTGCTGGACACATAGCGTTGAGGATTTCAACACGGGAGTACTCCTTCTACCATGTTTCACCATAGGGGATACATGTATCACAGGGACCGTTTCCAGGCAAGGGAATCACATAAACTGTCAGTGTATTCAGGATGTTGTGAATTCTTACCTGATCGGCAACTCGCTCCATTCCAAACAAAACCTACCCATCATCCCGGACAACAAGAGACTGGATATTGAGCATGCGGTCCAAACGAGCCGATGCGGCCTGCGCGTCCCTCTCCTGTATGAACTGACCGACTTGAACCCGATAGAGACGCCCCTCAGGCAGGTCAACAGAGACAATCCGTCCCCCTGAATACTTTTTCCGAACCCGATCAAACATGGCTCCGGCATTCTTGGGGTCTGAAAACGCCCCGATCTGCACACGCAAGAAGCCCATGCCTTTCGTCCGCGGAACGTAGCCCACGACACGAAGCTCGACCTTATCTGTTCCATTGGCGGTCATGCCGATGGCTTTGGCTCCCGCCAACGACAAATCCAATACACGCCCCCTGACAAACGGTCCACGGTCGTTAATCCTTACGGTCACCTGACGACCGGACGTCAAAGAACGCACGACCGCGACGGAACCTAAGGGCAAAGTCCGATGTGCGGCGGTTAAGTGATGCATATCGTACCGTTCGCCGTTGGCCGTTTTGTTCCCGTGGAAGCCCGGCCCATACCATGAAGCCACGCCTCGTTCGACAAAACCGATCGGATAACCTGGAAAGCGATGGACCGGAGGATGGGACGAGGTGCAGCCTTGAAACGCAACACCGCTGAGCAAAATGAACGCGGCTGCAAACCCGCTGGTGATTTGTGGAAGCGGCTCCTGCCGCATAGATTAAAATTCGTCCAGTGATTTATTGCGAAGGATCGTCAAGGCCTTGACCGTATTCGAGACCGTCAAGACAACAATAGCCCGCTTACCTTCCCTGGAAGGCGTACAGTATCCGCACTTGATATTAATGCGGCTCTTGGTCAACAGGTCGGCCACTTTCTTAAACGCACCTGGTTTATTCTCCAGGCTCAGAAGGAGCGCCGTCTCTTCCGAAAATTTGACCTTCGCCGCCTTGAACGCAGCTCGAGCCCCATCGGCATCCGCAACAAGTAATCGCAGCTTCCCTGTCCCGGTCCCGGTTACTTCCGGAGCAGAAAACGCCTTGATATTGACCCCGGCTTCGCCAAGTACCGACGCCACCCTGGCAAGGACTCCGGGCTTGCTCTGACCGCTGACGACAAACTGTGTAGTAGTAGGCATAACTCCGACTCCGTCTTCGATTACCCGGGTACTATACCGTCTCTATCCTGATCGGTCCAGTTTTGCCGAAGAATATTACGTACCCACCGAACGAATCACATCAGGACTCACGCATCGCCGCTCACCCTCTGATCATCAAGAGAGTCGGGCCTCTATACCTTTACTTTCTTTGCCAGCCGATTCAATTCTCGCTGCAAGGTGGGCTCTTCAGAAAACCGCGCGGTCAAGCGTGTCAGCAGAGTACTGATGGTCGCCGGATCTCGATGCAACGCCGCCGCCACGTCGGACAGACGATAGCCCCACTGCCGGACGAGGAGGTAAGCGGCTTTCGTCCGTTGCTGCGACACCGCCCAACTCCGGTCCGCACTTCGTAGCTCGGCCACATCCATCCCTACCCCCGTGGCAATCCCTTGTAGGGCACGGGTCAAACTCTGTCGAGGACGCGGAGACGGCGCAGCTGGGATTCGGTTCTGCCACTTCTCGACAAAGTGCTCGCTCCCCAGAAACCGTTGATCTGCTACGGCATAATAGTCGGGCTGATGGCCCTCAGCCATCCCCTCCCGTACAAATTTCCGATAGGCGCCTCTACCGCCGAAGGCTTCGAGTCCCGGGGCGGGATCTAACGCCTCATTAGCCCGGCCGGTGAGATACGCCGTATGCCCGCTGTACGGATAGACATCGGGTCGTTTCACCAACTTAGCCCGGACGGGATTGAGATGGAGATAGCGGATCAAGGTGAGCAGATACGCGTCCTTGTCACAGACGATAGCTTTGTACCGTCCTTGAAACAAATGCCCGACTTTCCGATGGGTGCGATTGAAATACTGGGTATAGGACTGCTGCAGCCGTTGCATGAACGTGGAGAGCGGCTGATTCCCCGTTTCTGCCAGCAGATGCACGTGATTGGGCATGAGACAGTACGCCCATAACCGCACCTGACATTGCGAGAGATAGCGGGCCAGCCGCTCCAGATAAGCCTGATAATCAGCGGGAGTCCGAAAAGTCACCTGCCGGTGATTCCCCCGGACGATCACATGATAGAGCACCTCCGGTGCGAATACTCGTGGACGACGTGCCATGGCAGGACATAGTACTGGGTGAGCCGCACAGAGTCAAGATAACAAAGCCTGACCCTCATTTATGCACCACTGCTCCGGCTCATACCACATCTTCCAGAAGTTCCGAATCAGAGACGCGCCGCAAGGCGTCCCTGCCCCCCTCTTTAGTTGTACCTCGTTCAGGTCTAGGCAGAATCGCCCCGACTGATACGATTGTTCATCCACGACATGTTGGCCAGAGGAGGGCTACGATGAACTGTGTACGCTGTCACGGGTTAATGCTTGAAGAGCACCATCTGGACCTAGAATCAAGTTATGGCGGAATCTGGGCCTGTGCCTGGCGATGTATCAATTGTGGCCATCGGGATGACGCGGTCATGCAGCAGCACCGAGAGGCACAAACGGCGCAGCGAGTCGGATGTATCGAGGGTATGGAAACTCAAGAGGAGTCGGTAGTAAGCTGTACATCAGACTCCGTCGAACCGCTCGCGGCGTAAGGCGGCACGCCCCCCACACGCGAGCCCTGAACAAAAAGAGAGGCAGTACGATGTCAGCCACCATCCTCATCATTGAAGATCAAGCGCCCGTGCGTACGCTGGTGAGGCAGGTGCTTGAGGACGCCGGATATCAGGTCTGTGAGGCCTCCAATGGCCGGCAAGGACTCGAACGGTTCCACGCGCAACCCGTGGATTTGGTGATTACCGATCTGGAAATGCCCGAGATGAACGGCCTGGAGGTCATCTCGGCATTGACCCAGGAGTTTTTGAACGTGAAGATCATTGCCATGAGCGGGGTCTCCACAGACGATTTACAAAAGGCCAAGCTGCTCGGTGCGCGGCACACCTTCTCGAAGCCCCTGGATCTCCAGACGCTGCTTCGTACGGTTCAGCATGAGTTGCAGCATTAGTCCGTAGGGATGAGTATGGGCCAAGCCCACAGTAGCTGCTGGACCTACCGTCGCCGTGGAATCAAGATTTTAGAAGGTCTGAGTGTTGACTATTGCCATCCCGCACTTTCTAACAATTTCTATAACTCAATCGTGATGCCTGCCCCCTACTCTTGCTCATTACCCAGCCGCCATTGCTACGACTTATCATCAGCGGCAGTCCGAAAGGTCACCTGCCGGTGATTCCCCCGGACGATCATATGATAGAGCCCCTCCGGTGCGAATGCTGGGGGACGACGTGCCATGGGGCGACAGTCTACGCAGGGAGCCTTAAAGAGTTTAGAAAGCAGCGCTTGGTCCCATTTATATGCACGAGTGTGGAAAAAACACGAGCCAGTTCAGCCTGACATCTATTTTGACCACCAAGACAGTTGCTGCCTCACTCCTAAGGACTCTACATGGCATTACTACTTAGACGGCGCAGGCAACGCACTTCGTTGCATTTTGATTGCTTGTTGGCAGGCCGAAAGTACGGTTTGCACTTCCTCTAAGACAAAGCTCCCCATGACAAAAACCCACGCGAGCGGATGCCCGGTGAGCGTCAAGTTCCCGCCTTCACCGACCACAGCCAGTCCGGCATTTAAATCACGAGGGAGCAATTTTATAATCAATTTCAGCACTCCATCCGTCATCTTCATTAATGTAAGAACCTTGAGAAAGAACATATCGACATCGCACTGATCCTTCAGATCCTTTGATAACACCTTCTTTGTCAATTCCTCGATCAATTGCGAATTGGCATCGGGCTGTGACTCCCATCCGGACCGACTATTGAGTGCTTTCGACACAGGAAGTAATACAACGTCGGGAATTCTGCCCATCACGTTGTCAAGCAGTTCGTTTGCGAAAGGAGTATTTTCGCCAATTTGCGGAAGGTCACCACCTACGGCCTTTGTAAGTTTATTAGTCTGCATTATGCAGTTCTCGACTCCATTGAAATATATTTTCAATTGTGATCGTAATCGTTCACCTTCTCCTCTAACCGCTGCCCCCTCAGTAGCAATGTACCCTATCAACTGTGCGGAGCATTCAAACGGTTGTTTAAGGGACCCCACGTTCTTCACCAGCGGCTCGGTCACGCCAACAATACCTCCAGCCGCCTTTTTCATCATCTCAACTATGGTGCGCGGGACTTTTCCCAGTGTGGCCGGAATTTCTTTCACAATTTCATAAATTTCGTTCAAAGATGGCATTACTCTATCTCCTCCAAGATTCTTGGTTATTGGTTTCCATTACACATAGGTCTCCCACACCAAGAGCAGGAGTATGAACGTGAGCTTTCTCTATCCTGACTTTCTTCGCTAGCCGCTCCAGCTAGGCCTGACAATCAGCGGAGGACCGAACGGTCACCTGCCAGCTATGGTTTCGAACAATGACAGGATAGAGCACGTGCGGCAGAAACACTCGGGGACGACGCATCAGGATACCCCAATCCATCTGGCGAGACCAGAAGAGTCCAGATACAACAGCCTGACCCCATTTAATGACCCATTAAACTCGTGAAGCTCATTGCCATGAGCGGGGTCTCCACAGACGATTTACAAGAGGCCAAGCTGCTCGGTGCGCGGCACACCTTCTCGAAGCCCCTGGATCTCCAGACGCTGCTTCGTACGGTTCAGCATGAGTTGCAGCATTAGTCCGAATGGATGAGTCTGCCGATACAATAAAGGGATCGCCCTGCGCTGCCTCTTTTGACGTGTCAGTCAAACCCAGGCCGGCTCATCCCAACCCCTTCATATTGCCCGACGTGGTGATCATGTTATCTGGCTTGCTGAATCGCAGAGAGCACCCATGTGCCTTCTGACGACTGTGTAAACGTCCACGTTTCCGTGGATTCCGTCGATTTCTTCTCACTGCCCTTCACCACATACCCTGAGTCGCCAGGTTGTTTCGTCAGCGAGACATAATAGTTACGGGCACTCCACCAAAGTTTCGCTGACGCATGGCGTGTCTCCTGCGCGACCCATACCTCGACAATCTCTGCACGGCCCAACACCACATCTTCCACCTGATGCCGAAGATCTTGGCTTGTGTTATCGGCGAGGGCGGCGCTGAAATAATTCAGCATGTCCGGGGTCACGAACTGCCTCAATTCCTGCAGATCCGCCTTACTCCATGCTCGATACACGTCGGTCAGCAGTTGCTGAAACGCGGCCTTGTCGGCCGAAGTAATACTGTCGATCGACAAACTCTGTCGGTCCTCGGAAGAGTGTCTGCTCAATTCTCTCTTGCCGGAGGAACCTTGCCCAATGGGCTCCGAAAAGTCCGGAAGAGAGGGCCGCTGTATCTTGAGAAAGTAAAAAAGCGTCGCGGCAATAAGCACAGCCAGGAGCAGCAGAACTCCGCCAGGACCGAGATCTTCGCGCGGGCGTGCCGGAGCCGATTTGCGCTCGGTCGTCTCGGCGTCGGTGGTCTGAACCTCGCTGGTTGCGACTTGGAAACTCGGGTAGTCGGTCGCTGATCCCTGTTGTGCCTCGGCAATCGGCAGAGCAGCAATGCCCAGGCCCGCTACCATGACACAGGACAGCATGAATCGTATGATATTCACATCTTCCTCCTGTAATACGTTGTGCGCCACTAGCCCGCATTATTCACGACAGTTCGTCGCGAAATCGCCAAGCCGCGTCGCGAGAGCGGCGCGCGGAGGCCTGAGGCCCTGAGGCGTACTCGTGCAGTACGTCGAGGGGCCGAGGGACGAGCCCGTCGCCCACAGGCGTGTCGCAGCAGCGGATCGGCGATTGCAGCAGAAGTGCTCATGAATAATGTGGGCTAGGCTAGCGAATGCGCATACGCTCTGGCAACAACGATTTCTAAACATGGGAGTAGAATATTGGCTAGAGTACAATTTCTGAGCGAGCCATTCCTTTCGGCCATCCATGAGTCACCTCGTTCTATCACCTTTTGACTGAGGCACTACCCTTTCGATAAAAGCACTTGCTCTCTGCCCATGACTGCTGTATTAGCTAGTCGATATAGCAAAGCCTGACCCCATTTATCCCAGCTCATCCCGCCCCCTTTGTGGTTTCTATTCTTCCTCGGGTCGACCTCGATCAGGCCATAGCTTTCGGTTGACTAGGTTGGCGAGATGGGCGAAGGGCGTGAAGGGGCGCTCTGGTTCTCGGGCCGACTGCGATTCGTTCGCCTCGGCAGCTACCAGATCGCGCTGATGTTCATTGTCGTGACAGTAAAGGCAAAGTAACTCCCAGTTACTGCCGTCCGGAGGATTGTGGTCATGGTTGTGGTCCTTGTGATGGACCGTGAGTTGGCTGAGCTTCTTCTCCTCAAATTCGCGTCCACAGTGGGCACAAATCCATGGGAACAATTTTAACGCACGCGCTCGGTAGGGCTGCTCGTGGTTGCTCCGTACCATGTGAGCCTCCTCGAAAAGGGCGACCCGTGACCGAAACATTGTACACCACATCTTGCACACCTCACCACAAGCCGCAAAACAGTTCATGCCATGGCTTCCTCGCCCTGAAGACAGGTTACTATGGGAGATTGGTGTCGGGGAGATTTGGATGACCCTTGACAGTCTTGTCTTGTGCACTTCCCCATGCGTCTCTCAGCGACCAACTTGGTTAACATTAAAGAAGCGGAGCCAACCGCTGATAGCCGCAGGATGCTCTGATTTACCGTCAACACCTCGCCGAAGCGTAGTTTTCCATCTAGGCGAGTGGAACAATAGCGGTCGAGTACGGCCGAACACAGCCTTCGGTGTTGTCAAACAACATGGCGTTCCACAGCTGTTGCACACGTGCAGTGAGAGTGGGCCGAAGAATAGGGTGGCTGCTGCAAGTATCGAGGGCGAGACCGGACCCGCTCATTCATCTACGAATAAGCCGATAGTTACACCTGCCCCTGATTCGCGCTGGCTCAATCAATGGTTCCTGCACCTTTTCCTACGCCCACCAAGACAGTCAAGATAGAAAAGCCTGCCACCGTTTATCGATATGATTCGGCATCAGACAATAGCTGGCGATTCGCAGCCGAGTCGTGGCGACGGCTTCGGCTAAGATCTCTTCAAAGGCAGTATAATCCGCTGGTGTTTCAAACAGGGGCAGCCGTCCCACGCGCCGGTTCAGCACATGGTAGGCCAACCCTCCTGCAGCCAGACGTGGACGACGTGGCATAGCCCCTCTTTTAGCGGAGTTGACTCCTCCGCGTCAAGAAACGACTCCCGACCCCTTTTTTTCTGTCACCTATAAATTCCTAAGGGAGACGCCATTTGTGGTTCGACTCACTGCATTACCCGCCAATGACCGTGAATTTTCGCTCGAGCCGTT